>NZ_JASCON010000069.1:0-29449 GCF_029959585.1 Pseudomonas sp. PS02302 | reverse complement strand
CGCGCCGATGCCCCCCACCCTGGCGGCCAGCCCCCCCCCCGGGGGCCCGCGGCGCCGCGCCGCCAGCAGGCCGTCGCGCTGGCCGAGCAGGCGGGCGCGTGTCACCAGCCGCGACTCGAAGGGACCACCGACCGCGCGCGCCTGGCGATTGGCCTCGGCGTCTTCCAGCGGGCCGCTGTCTTCCTCGGTCAGGCGCAGGGCTTCGGTGAGCCAGAGATCCTCGAAGGCGGGAGAGGGGAGTACGGTCACGCGGCGGCGCCCTTGCGGCAAAGACGCCGAGCATAGTCCCTGGCGCCCTGGCTGTTAACGCCTCTGTTATGCTCTGTCACCATGAAAACCTCTCTTCCCCTGAGCCTGATCGTCGCCGTGGCCGACAACGGCGTCATTGGCATCGACAATCGTCTCCCCTGGCACCTGCCGGCGGAACTCAAATATTTCAAGGCCGTGACCCTCGGCAAGCCGCTGGTCATGGGTCGCAAGACCTGGGATTCCCTGGGCCGCCCGTTGCCGGGCCGGCTGAATCTGGTGGTCTCCCGTCAGACTGATCTGGTGGCCGAAGGTGCCGAGGTGCGGGCGTCGCTGGCCGCCGCCGTGGAGCGCGCCGAGGCCTGGGCCCGGGAGCGCGAAGCCAGCGAGATCATGCTGATCGGCGGCGCCCAGCTGTTCGCCGAAGCCCTGCCGGTGGCCCAGCGGCTCTACCTGACCCGCGTCGCTCTGGCGCCGGCCGGGGATGTGTTCTTTCCCGATTGGCACGAGGCGGAGTGGGAGCTTGTCTCGCGCCAGGAACATGCGGCCGAGGACGACCGTCCGGCCTACGCCTGCGAGGTCTGGGAGCGACGGGCCTAGGGGCGGTCGCGACGCCTGGATTTTCTTGTCGATTTCCTCCGGCGCTAAGCAAAGCCTAAGGCTGCCCTGGCATAAAGAAGGCTGAGGCGAGCCGCCTGGGCGGCCGGAGGGTGCAGACGTGATGGCGATCGACAGCCAGATGCAGACGACAACGGCAGGGACTCCACCTGTCCGTTCAGGCGCGCCAGGCAACCAGGTCATGCCCGCGGACGACAGCGTCCAAGCTGGCGAGGCGTCCGGTGGCAGCGCCATCGCCGTGGACCTGTCGCCCGCCGCCCAGTTGATCGCCGGCCTGCTGCCGGGACAGGCGAGTGGCAATGCCGATCTCGACGGCTTCATGCAGATCCTCCAGCAGCAGATCCGCAGCCAGGGCACCGACGCCGCCGTGCTCGGCGAACTGCCCCAGGGCGCCAGTTCCGATCGCGTGCAATTGGCCAAGCAGGCGGCCAATCACCTGCTGGTGAGCTATTACCATGACGACAGTCGCTATGCCGACGCCTCCACCCAGGATCCCTTCGCCAATCTGGATAGCGACAGCCTGACCCGGATCGCCAGCGACGATTCCGGCACCTTCACCTCGGCTGAGCGTCAGCTCGCCTATTTCGAAAGCGCACAGCGCGGCACCGATGGCGCCAATGTGGCCTTTTCCGGTCTCTCCACATCAGGCCAGGGTGCCGCCGCCTGGAACTGGGCCCCTGCCGCCACCGAGGATGCCGGCATCCTCGGGACCCTGAATCCGGGCGCACCCGACTGGCAGCCCAATCAGTTGAACACCCAGCTCATCGATGGCCTGAGCGCTGGCGGGGTGGCGACGGCGGCGGCTCAGGAAACGGCCGCGTTGTCGGCGCCGAGCTTTGGCGTCACCACCGGGGCGGATGGCGCACCCCAATGGACGACGCAATTGGCGGACGGGTCGGATGCCGGAGCGAGCACCGCGCTGGATGGCAGCATCCTCACCCAGATGACCGGCGCGACCACCGCTCCGGCGCTGTCGCTCTATCGCCAGATCGCCGCCTTTGGTTGAGTGACGCTGTTGGGATAAGACCTGCTTGTTGGGCTTCGACGATGGAGCCGTCTCAACCCAACCTACGCGGTCGGTAGGTTGGGTTGAGCGCAGCGAAGCCCAACGCCAAGATGCCCTCAGATCGCCCGCAGCTTCTTCGCCGGCAGGTAGTCGCGGTGGACGCGCTCTTCCACCAGGTACAGCCAGCAAGGGCCTTCCACCTGGGGAAAGAGGCGCACTTCCTGGATGCTGCTGGGCTTGGGTTCGCCATTGCCGACCTGCACGGCCACCGTCTGGCCCAGGCGGAAACGCGGGACCACGCCGGCGTCCACCACGCTCTGCTCGGCCTTGGTCGCCGGACGGCCCAGGTATTCGCCCAGGTCCACCGGACCGGAGGGGCCTTCGGCGACGGTGTCCACATGGAAGCTGTAGGCGGTGGCCAGGCCTTCGTCACCACCGTGGATCTCGCCCTGCTTGATGCGCGACACGGCCTGGTCGAGGGCCGCGTCGAGCGTCAGTTCGTTGTTCGATTGCAGGGTGATGACGATGCGGCGTTCGAAGGGGTACTGGCTCATGGTTTCGACTTTTTCGGCAGATAAGGAAAAGAAGGGACATCTTGTGCCCCCTTTGGCCGGCCGCTGTCCAGCCGGGGGCGCCCGATCGGTGATCGCGTTTGCAACCCCAGGTGTCCAGCGGCCCGGCGGTTACCGGGGCCTGGGTGAAAAGTGCCTGCGCTCGGCCAGGCTGCGTTGAAAATCCGTTCCGAAGGCTCATTTACTGCTCGTAAACGCCGCTTCCTCATGAATTTTCGCCTTGCCTGACCTTCGCGCGGCGACTTTTCAGACCAAGCCTAGTCATTGCGCCGCTTGAGCTGGTCTTTCAGCTGGGTCGGCACCTCGCGAATGATCAGCAGGTCCTGGCCCTCGTCGTATTCGATGCGCGAGCCCAGCAGGTGCGCCTCGAAGCTGATCGACAGCCCCTCGGCACGGCCGGTGAAGCGGCGGAATTGATTGAGGGTGCGCTTGTCCGCCGGGATCTCCGGGGCCAGACCGTAATCCTTGTTGCGGATGTAGTCGTAGAAGGCGCGCGGTGCCTGGTCGTCCATCAACTCGGAGAGGGCGTCCAGGGCCATGGGCTCGCCGCGCTTGGCCTGGCTGCTGGCGTAGTCCACCAGGGTGTCGGTCTTTTCCTTGGCGGCTTCTTCCGGCAGGTCCTCGCTTTCCACGTAGTCGCTGAAGGCCTTGAGCAGGGTGCGGGTCTCGCCCTTGGCGTCGACGCCTTCCTGGCAGCCGATGAAGTCGCGGAAGTAATCCGAGACCTTCTTGCCGCCCTTGCCGCGGATAAAGGAGATGTACTGGCGCGACTGCTTGTTGTTGCGCCACTCCGAGAGGTTGATCCGCGCGGCCAGGTGCAGCTGGCCCAGGTCCAGGTGCTTGGCCGGGGCCACTTCCAGACTCTCGGTGACGGTCACCCCCTCGCTGTGGTGCAGCAGGGCGATGCTCAGGTAGTCGGTCATGCCCTGCTGGTACTGGGCGAACAGCACATGGCCGCCGGTGGAAAGGTTGCTGCTCTCCATCAGCCCCTTGAGGTGCTCCACCGCCTGGCGACTGAAGGCGACGAAGTCCTGTTCGCCCTCCAGATAGGCATGGAGCCAGCCGCTGAAGGGATAGGCGCCGGATTCCTCGTGGAACAGGCCCCAGACCTTGTTGGGCTTGGCGTTGTAGCTGTCGTTGAGATCGGCCAGCAGATTCTCAATGGCCTGGGAGTCGGCCAGTTCGGCGTCCCGCGCGTGCAGGGTCGCGGGCTGGCCGTCGGGCTTCTTGTCGATCAGATGGACGATGGCGTGACGGATCGGCATGGCGGCCTCGGGTAACGGGAAAGTCCGCCAGTCTAACGCTCCCGGACCCTGGCGGGCAGGCCCTGGGCGCCGCAGCCTCAGCGCGCCGCCGTGGCCTGCTTTTCCTGCAGCGCGTTGCCGAGGTGGCGGGTCATGAAGACCGCGGCCTCTTCACGGCGATCCTCCAGCAGCAGGTCGATCAGCTCCAGGTGCTCCTGGCAGCGGCGCTGGGCCTGCTCGCGATCCACCGACTTCTGGTATTCGATCAAGCGGCGCAGGCGATTGAGCCGCCGCAGCGCATCGAGGATGAAGGCATTGCCCGAGCAGCGGGCGATGGTCTCGTGCAGGCGGGTGTTGGCGTCGAAGATCTCCGCGGGCGAGGCTTCGAACACCCGGCCTGCGACCAGCAGCGCCTGCTCGTCGCGGCAGCGCCGCAATTCGCCGGCATCCAGGGTGAAGCCGGCGTCGCGGATGCCAGCCGGCTCGATCAGCAGGCGGAAGGCATAGCTCTGGGCATAGGCATCGGGCGAGGTGAGACCTTCGACGAAGCTCCAGCCGTAGCCCGGCAGGCGCTCGGCCCAGCCTTCCTGGACGATGCGCCTGAGGATATCGGCCAGTTGTCCACGGGTGACCTGATAGCGGCGGATCAGCTCGTTTTCCGTGACCTTGAGCGGCAATTCGCCCTCGATCCGGTCGCGGGCGATGGTCAAATACAGGCGCTCGCTGGCGGACACCTCTTCGCGCGCCTGGGGCGTGGCGTCCAGGGCCGCGGCGGCCACGGCGAAACCGCCCTCGGGATGCCGCGCCAGCAGGCTCTGGTCGGCCATCTGCTGCAGGGCGCTGCGCACCGGCGAGCGCGACACCCGCAGCCGCTCGGCCAGGGCGCGCTCGGGCAGCCGGGTGCCGACCGCCAGCTGGTGCGAGGCGATGTAGGTGAGGATGTCGGGAATCAGTTGGGAGGCGAGGGTGGTGCCCATGGCAGCGCTGGCGAGTCGATCGGAAAGATCCGGGATGCTAGCACGGGACCCGCCGGGCACAGCCGGCGGGTCCCGCTGGCGGGCGCTCAGTCGCCGCTCGGGCTGACGTCCATGTCCTTGAGCTTAACCAGCCGGCTGCGGTGCTTGAAGCGATAGCCCAGCCAGACGGCGAGAAACAGCGGCAGGCTGATGTAGGTGGCGGCCAGGCCCAGCCAGTCGACGCCGTGCGGCCCGAACAGGGCGGCATAGTTCTGCCCCAGGGTGATCACCAGGCAGAGGGCGAAGGCCAGCAGCGGCCCGAAGGGAAACAGCTTGGCGCGATAGGGCAGGTCTTCCAGGCGGCGACCCTGAGCCAGGTAGCCCTGGCGGAAGCGATAGTGGGATACGGCGATGCCCAGCCAGGCGATGAAACCGCACATGCCCGAGGTGTTGAGCAGCCAGCCATAGAGCGCCTTGTCGCCCACCAGGGAGGTGAAGAAGCACAGGGCGCCCACCGCGGTGGTGGCGAGCAGGGCGTTGCGCGGCACGCCATTGCGCGAGACGCGGGCGAACAGCCGCGGCGCCTTGCCCTGTTCGGCCAGGCTGTGCAGCATCCGCGTCGAGGCGTACATGCCCGAGGTGCCGGCGGAGAGTACCGCCGAGAGGATCACCGCGTTCATCAGGCTGGCCGCGAAGGCCAGGCCGGCGCGCTCGAACAGCAGGG
Source organism: Pseudomonas sp. PS02302 (assembly GCF_029959585.1). Taxonomy (NCBI): domain Bacteria; kingdom Pseudomonadati; phylum Pseudomonadota; class Gammaproteobacteria; order Pseudomonadales; family Pseudomonadaceae; genus Pseudomonas; species Pseudomonas sp. PS02302. The sequence continues at coordinate 24,083 of NZ_JASCON010000069.1, read as the reverse complement.
TGAACGGCGAGACGGAGACGTCGGTGGCGTCGTTCTGCAGCAGGCGCGGATCGGTGTAGGGGATCAGCATGCCGATGACGAAGATCGCCAGCACATAGAACATCAGGATGCGCCAGAACACCTGGCGGATGGCGATGGGCACGTTCTTGCGCGGATTCTCCGATTCACCGGCGGCAATACCGATCAGCTCGGTGCCCTGGAAGGAAAAGCCGGCGATCATGGCCACCCCGACCATGGCCTGCAGGCCGCCGACGAAGGGCGCCTCGCCCTGGGTGAACACGGACAGGCCTGGCGGCTCGATGCCGCTGAAGATGCCGAGGATGGCGGCCAGGCCCAGGCCGATGAAGACCACCACGGTGGTCACCTTGATCAGCGCGAACCAGAATTCGCTTTCGCCGAAGCCGCGCACCGACACCGCATTGAGCAGGAACATCAGCGCGAGGAACAGCGCGCTCCAGATCAGCCCGGGCACCTCGGGAAACCAGAAGCCCATCACCAGTTGCGCCGCCACCAGTTCGGCGGCGATGGTCACCGCCCAGTTGTACCAGTAGTTCCAGCCGAGGGCGAAGCCGAAGCCGTCCTCGACGAAGCGACTGCCATAGATGGAGAAGGAACCCGACACCGGCTGGTAGGCGGCCATCTCGCCGAGGCTGGTCATGAGGAAGTAGACCATCAGGCCGATCAGCGCATAGGCCGCCAGGGCGCCGCCCGGACCGGCGGTGGCCACGGTGGCGCCGGAGGCGACGAACAGCCCGGTGCCGATGGAGCCGCCGATGGCGATCATGTTGAGGTGGCGGGGCTTGAGCCGGCGCTGCAGACTCGGGGAGGCGGTGGACATGGGGATTCCAGCTGGCAGTTTAACGGGGGCCGGCGCTGGCTCTGGCGGCCAGTCGCGGTCGTCGAATGAAGGGTGGTGTGCGGAACGCCCGCGGCCGTCGGCGCGGGCAGCGCCAAAAAAGCCGCGAAGCTTAGCAGGCCAGGGGCGCCAGGTGGGATGGCGGTCGTCGGTGCGCGACTGTCGCAGTCCGATCAATGCCGGGCCGAGCTTCGGCTAGCATGGCCCAAGGTCGGAGAAGGCAGCGCAGCGTGATCGATTCGAGAACCTTTGGCAGCGGTATCCAGGGCAAGAACTACCTGCAGTTGCAGTCGACGCGGCCGCGGCCGGAGTTTTCCCGGCTGGTCGGCTTCATCCTGCTCGACCACTTTTCCCTGCCGTCCTTCACCCAGGCGCTGGATACCCTGGTCACCGCCAACCTGCTGGCCGCCGGGACCTTCGCCACCCGGACCTATAGCCCGACCGGCGCCGAGGTGCTCAGTGACCTCGGCATCGTCATCCGTCCGGACGGCGACTACCGCGCCGCGGAGAGCGCCCGCTTCGATCTGCTGGTGGTCTGTGGTGGCCTGCGGACGCCGCTGGAGCTGGACCCGCGGCTCAAGGCGCTGCTGCTGCGCGCGGCCAAGCAACAGGTGACCCTCTGCGGCCTGTGGAACGGCGCCTGGCAACTGGGCCAGGCCGGGATGCTGGACGGCTATCGCTGCGCCATCCATCCCGAACAGCGCAGCGCCTTCAGCGAACGGGTGCGCGGTTGCAAGACCTCGGCGGAAAGCCATGTGCTGGATCGCGATCGCCTCACCGCGGCCAGTCCCAGCGGCGCCTTCCACCTCTTCCTCGAATGGATCGGTGCCCAGTGCGGCAGCGCCCTGGCCGATGGCCTGGTCAACATCCTGGCCTTCGAGGAATCGCGCTTTCGCCAGGTCAATCCGACGCTCAAGGTGCAGATGACCCCGCCGCTGCGCGAGGTGGTGACCCTGATGGAGGCCAACATCGAGGAGCCCCTCACCATCGAGCAGCTGTGCGATTACGCCGGCCGCTCGCGGCGCCAGGTCGAGCGGCTGTTTCGCGAACAGCTCGATACCGCGCCCATGCGTTATTACCTGGAATTGCGCATCACCGAGGGCCGCCGCCTGCTGCAGCATTCCACTCTGTCGGTACTGGAGGTGGCGGTCGCCTGCGGCTTCACCTCGGTCACCCACTTCAGCAAGAGATATTCGGCCTACTTCGGCTATCCGCCGTCCAAGGAGCGGCGGTTGAAGTACTGAGCCTCGGGGTAAAGGGCAGAGGCCGCGCTCCAGAACGTTTCGTCGGCGCACAGGAACGGCTGCCCGCCGTCCCGCTCGAAGCCTTATCCCGGCGCTACACGGCTTGCGTGACGCGGCGACGGGTAATCTGATGACCTACCGAGCGAGGATGTCCCATGACTGACCCACGTAACGTCGCCCACGACAAGAAAGTGCAGCAGGAAAAGAAGCATCAGGGCGAAGACATCGCACCCGATGCCGAGCACGCGCCGCAACCGGGCAAGAAACCCGCGCTCAAGGATCACGACGAGCAGGTCGACGACAAGGCCTGACCCTCTGCCAGCCTCGCAGCACGCGAGGCCTTCCGCTGCTGACGACCGTCGGCATCGCACCTTCCCGCCAGAGTCAGCTGCCCGGCGCCAGCGTCGGCTCCGGCTGCCGGGTTCGCTCCGCCGCATTCAGGCACAGCAAGCCCGCCAGGGCGAACAGCAGGCCGAGCAGCATGCCCGGCGCCAGCGGCTCGTCGAAACAGGCCCAGGCCCACAGCAGCGCCACTGGCGGACTCAGGTAGAGCGCGCCACTCACCGCCTGAGGGCTGCCCTGACGCAGGCACAGCCAGTAGAGACCGAAGCCGAGCAGGGTCGGGATCAGCAGCCAGAGCACCGCCAGGGCGAAGCCGAGGGTCAGCGGTGGGATCAGCGGACCTTCCACCCCGGCCACCCCCAGCATCACCAGACTGCTGGCCGCCAGCTGGATGAACAGTTGCGTCCGCAGTGCCAGTCGGCTCGGCGGCAGGCGACTCTGTACCAGGGTCGCCAGCGCCAGGGCTAGGGCGCTGCCCAGCGGCAGGGCGTAGGCCCAGCCGGGGGCCACGCCCAGTCCCACGCCCGCGCCGGTGGCCAGCAGGACGCCCGTCAGGCCCAGGCCCAGGCCGAGCCACTGGCGCCCGTTGGTGCGCTGGCCCGGCAGCAGGCAGCAACCCAGGGCCACCAGCAGCGGCGACAGATCCGACAGCAGCGCCGCCAGCCCGGGTGAGACGCCCAGTTCGATGGCCTTGGCCGCCGGCCCTGCCGCTCCGGCGAAGGCCAGCACGCCGATGCCTGCCTGCTGGCCGACGATCTTCAACGGCAATCGCCGCACCTCGGCCCAGGCGAAGGGCAGCAGCAGCACGGCGGCCAGCAGCAGGCGCCAGAAGGTCACCAGCAAGGTAGGGGCCTGGTCCGCGGCGTAGCGATAACCGACGAAACCGGCGCTCCAGCACAGCACCAGGGCGAGTTGGCGCAGCAGCGGGGAAGACAGGATGGCAGGCATGGCCGGGCTCCAGATGACGGGATGCCTTGAGCCTGGCCCAGGGTGGTAATACACTCAAACGACATTATTGGTAGCTATGGTTCGATAAAAGCGCATCATGCCCGCACCTCTCGATATCGACGTCCTGCGTACCTTCCACACCATCGTGCGGCTGGGGCAGTTTCGCGCCGCCTCTCTGCAGCTCAATCGCAGTCCTTCGGCGGTGAGCAGCCAGATCCGCCGACTGGAGGAGCAGACCGGCGGCCGGCTGTTCGAGCGTGATAATCAGGCGGTGACCCTGACCCCACTCGGGCGCCGCGTGCTGCTGGAGACCGCCGACCTGCTACAGGCCCATGACCGCATCCTCGCCGGTCTCACCGGCCAGCCGGTGGTGGGCGAGGTGCGCCTGGGCGTGGCCGAAGACTATGCCGCGCGCCTGCTCAAGGCTGTGCTGCCGCGCTTGCAGGGCGAGCATCCCGGGATCGTCCTGCAGGTGCTGACCGGCAACAGCAGCCAGCTCCGGCGCTGGCTCGGCCAGGGACTGCTGGACCTGGCGCTGCTGGTAGGGCCGCCCCGCACCGATCGGGCGGACGGCCAGAGGTTCGGCCATACCCAGCCGGTGTGGGTCGCCGGTCCCGGGCTGCAACTGAGCCCGGACGCCAGCGTGCCCCTGGCGCTGCACGGCGAGGGCTGCAGCTATCGCGAACTGGGCATCGACCTGCTGATCCGCCAGGGCCGGCGCTGGCATGCGGTGGTGACCAGCGCCGCCTCTTCGGCACTGGAAGCGGCGGTCGAACTGGGCCAGGCCGTGGCCATCACCGACCGGGCGCGCATGACCCCGCCAATGCGCGAACTGACGCCAGAGGAGGGCTTTGCGCAACTGCCGGTGCACGAGCTGCGGCTGGCCTCGCCGCCCGGCGAGCGCAGCCCCGCCTGCGCCTCTCTGGCCGGGCTGATCGCCGAGGATTTTCGCCTCTAGCCAGGCGGCGCGAGGTTTGACCGGGCGACCGCGCAGCCACTAAGGTGCCGACCCTGGCGTGCGACCTGCCGCCTGTCGATTCGTCGTTCCGCCTGGAACGGACACCTCCCGAGACCACTCGGACGCTCTGCGACCGCCTGAGCTGTCGCCTCCCGCGATACCCAGGGTCGGCCCCAGCATCCGGCCCGCTACCGCCGCTCCTGTCCGCTTGTTCTGGAATATCCCGCTGTCATGAATGCCCCACCCGCCATCCCCCGTCTCATCTATCTGCTGGCCCTGACCATCTTCGCGCTGACCACCGCCGAATTCATGGTGGCCGGCATGATGCCGGCGCTGGCCGCCGATCTCGGCGTCTCCATTGGCCAGATCGGCTATCTGATCTCCTGGTATGCCCTGGGCATGGCCCTGGGCGGCCCGCCCCTGACCCTGTTGCTGCTGGCCCTGCGCTTGGCGGAAAAATCGGCGCTGCTGTGGCTGCTGACGCTCTATCTGGTGGGCGCCGTGGTCGCCGCGCTGGCGGCCAGCTATCCGGTGATGGCGGCGGGGCGGGTGCTCATGGGCATCGCCAGCTCCGCCAGCATCGGCCTGTGCCTGACCCTGGGCGCCAACCTGGTCACGCCGGATCGCCGCGGCCGGGCCGCCTCGCTGATCCTGTCCGGTCTCATGCTGGCGCCGGTGTTCGGGGTGCCGGGTACGGTACTGATCGAGCAACTGGCCGGCTGGCGCGCCAGCTTCTGGGCGGTCGCCCTGCTGGCGGCCTGCTGCACCCTGCTGGTCGGCCTGTGCGTGCCGCGCACGCCGGGGCGCGCGGCCGGGCAGTTGGGCGGTGAACTGCGGACCCTGGTCAGCGCCCGACTCTGGGCGGCCTACCTCACCAGTGGCCTGATCATCGGCGCGACCTTCGCCGGTTTCAGCTACTTCTCGCCCATCCTCATCCAGGTCACGGGTTTCGCGTCCACCACCATTCCCTGGTTGCTGATGGGTTACGGCCTCGCCAACGTGCTGGGCAATCTGCTGGTGGGCCGCCTGGCCGATCGCTACACCCTCAAGGTGCAGGGCGTCGGGCTGGCGGTGCTGGCGCTGGGCTTCGCCCTGTTCGTCAGCTGCGCCGACAGTGCCGCGGCCAGCCTCCTGGCCCTGGCGCTGATCGGCCTGACCGGGGTGGCGCTTAACCCGGCCATGGTCGCCCGGGTCATGGCCGCGGCCACCCCAGGGCCCCTGGTCAACACCCTGCATACCTCGGTGATCACCGCAGGCCTGGCAGTGGGTGCCTGGGCCGGCGGCGCGGCCATCGATGCCGGCCAGGGCCTGCGCGCGCCGCTGTGGGTCGGCCTGGGAATGGCGCTGCTGGGCGTGCTGAGCCTGGTGCCCAGCCTGGTGCAGCGGCTGACCCTGGCGCCGCCGCCCGCGAGTCGCTGCTAGCGCCTGGCAGCTGTGGCGACCTGGCCGCGCCAGGCTGCCGCCGCGCTGCCAGGGGTTTCGCCCGCGAAAGGCTCTACGACGGTATTTTCGGCAGGATCGTACCAGCTGTCTTCACTGTAGCCTGACTGTCATCTCTGCCTGGCATGTTGCCTTTCGAACAGGAAAGCGCGATTTCGCGCCTTCGATCCTCAGGCTATCGATAAGGGCGGCACAGACATGCAGGCTTCGCTTCGCGGTATGACGTTGGGATTGGTACTCGGGCTGGTGAGTGGCGGCCCAGTGTGGGCGGCGACGCCCATTCCCTTCTGGCATTCAATGGATGCGGAGCTTGGCAAGGAGGTCGATTCCCTGGCCCAGCGCTTCAACCAGGCGCACCCCGAGTTCCAGGTACAGCCGGTGTACAAGGGCGACTACGAGCAGAATCTGGCGGCTGGCATCGCGGCCTTCCGGACCGGCAAGCCGCCGGCCATTCTGCAGGTCTACGAGGTGGGCACCGCGACCATGATGGCCTCCCGGGCCATCGAGCCGGTCTACCAGGTGTTCAAGGACGCGGGCCTGAAGCTGGATGAAGCGGGCTTCGTACCCACCGTCGCCAGCTACTACAGCGACGCCAAGACCGGTCAACTGCTGTCCATGCCCTTCAACAGTTCCACCCCGGTGCTCTACTACAACAAGGCCGCCTTCAAGCAGGCTGGCCTCGATCCGGAAGCGCCGCCCAAGACCTGGAAGGACCTGGCCGAGGACAGCGCCAAGCTGCGCGCCGCCGGTCTCAAGTGCGGCTACACCAGCGGCTGGCAGAGCTGGGTGCAGCTGGAAAACTTCAGCGCCTGGAACGGCCTGCCCTTCGCCAGCCGGGACAACGGCTACCTGGGGACCGATGCCGTGCTGGACTTCAACCAGGCGCCGCAGGTCAAGCACATCGCCCTGTTGCAGGAGATGGGCAAGCGCGGTGACTTCACCTACGTCGGCCGCAAGGACGAACCCACGGAGAAGTTCTACAACGGCGACTGCGCCATGCTGACCACCTCGTCCGGCTCGCTGGCCAACATCCGCCACTACGCCAAGTTCGACTTCGGCGTGGCCATGATGCCCTACGACGGCGACCTCAAGGGCGCTCCCCAGAACGCCATCATCGGCGGCGCCAGCCTCTGGGTGTTCAAGGGCCAGGATGCCGCGGTGAAGCGCGGCGTGGCCGAATTCCTCGCCTTCCTGGCGCAGCCGGAGATCGCCGCCGAATGGCACCAGCAGACCGGCTACCTGCCGATCACCAAGGCGGCCTACGACCTGACCCGCGAGCAGGGCTTCTACAGCAAGAATCCGGGGGCGGACATCGCCACCCGGCAGATGCTGAACAAGCCGCCACTGGCCTTCACCAAGGGCCTGCGCCTGGGCAACATGCCGCAGATCCGCGCGGTGATCGATGAAGAGCTGGAAAGCGTCTGGACCGGCAAGCAGGCCCCGCAACAGGCCCTGGATACCGCCGTGCAGCGCGGCAACGTGCTGTTGCGCCGCTTCGAGAAATCCACCCAGTAAGTCTGGGGTCCGCCCTGGCGGCGCCTGCCGACGACTGCCGGCGCCGCTCCTCTTTTCGCGATGATGCGTGCGCCCATGTCCACATCCCGTCAGGTCTTTCCTTCCGGCTGGCTGCCCTATGCGCTGCTCGCGCCGCAGCTGGCGATCACCGCCGTGTTCTTTCTCTGGCCCGCCGGCAAGACGCTCTGGTACTCGTTGCAGAGCGTCGATCCCTTCGGCCTGTCCAGCCAGTTCGTCGGCCTCGACAACTTCCGTCAGCTGTTCCAGGACCCGCTGTATCTGGCCTCCTTCTGGACCACCCTGACCTTCAGCGCCCTGGTAACCGGCTGCGGCCTGCTGGTGTCCCTGGTCCTGGCGGCCCTGGTCGATCTGGTGGTGCGTGGCAGCCGGATCTACCAGACCCTGCTGCTGCTGCCCTATGCGGTGGCCCCGGCCATCGCCGCGGTGTTGTGGATCTTTCTGTTCAACCCCGGTCTCGGTCTGCTCACCCTGTTGCTGGAGCGCTACGGCTATCACTGGAACCACGCCCAGAACGCCGGTCAGGCGCTGTTCCTGGTGGTGCTCGCTTCGGTGTGGAAGCAGATCAGCTACAACTTCCTGTTCTTTTTCGCCGCGCTGCAATCCATCCCGCGCTCGCTGCTGGAAGCTGCCGCCATCGACGGCGCCGGGCCGCTGCGCCGCTTCCTGCAGCTGTCGCTGCCGCTGATCGCGCCGGTCAGCTTCTTCCTGCTGGTGGTCAATCTGGTCTACGCCTTCTTCGACACCTTTCCGGTGATCGACGCGGCCACCGGCGGCGGACCGGTGCAGGCCACCACCACCCTGATCTACAAGATCTATCGCGAGGGCTTCACCGGACTCGATCTCGCCGCCTCCGCCACCCAGTCGGTGGTGCTGATGCTGCTGGTCATCGTGCTCACGGTGGTGCAATTCCGCTACGTCGAACGCCGGGTGCGCTATCAATGATCGAGAATCGTCGCGGGCTGACGCTGCTGTGCCACCTGATGCTGGTACTGGGCATCGGCGTCATCCTCTTTCCGCTCTATGTGGCCTTCGTGGCCGCCACCCTCGACGACCGGGCGGTGTTTGCCACGCCCATGAGTCTGATCCCGGGGCGCCATCTCTGGGACAACCTCAGCCTGATCTGGACCCAGGGCGTGAGCAACAGCACCGCACCCTTCTGGCTGCTGCTGCTCAACAGCTTCCTGATGGCGCTGGGCATCACCCTGGGCAAGCTGTCGGTCTCCATGCTCTCGGCCTTCGCCATCGTCTGGTTCCGCTTTCCGCTGCGCACCCTGGCCTTCTGGCTGATCTTCATCACCCTGATGCTGCCGGTGGAGGTGCGCATCTTTCCCACCGTGGACACCATCGGCCACCTGGGAATGCTGGACAGCTACGCCGGCCTGACCCTGCCGCTGATGGCCTCGGCCACCGCCACCTTCCTGTTCCGCCAGTTCTTTCTGACGCTGCCCGAGGAATTGCTCGAAGCGGCGCGCATCGATGGCGCCTCGCCGCTGCGCTTCTTCCGCGACATCGTCCTGCCGCTGTCGCGGACCAACCTGGCGGCGCTGTTCGTCATCACCTTCATCTACGGCTGGAACCAGTACCTCTGGCCGCTGCTGATCGTCAGCAACCCCGACCTCGGCACGGCCGTGGCGGGCATTCGCGGCATGCTCTCGCTCGGCGAGCGGGTGCCGCAATGGAACCAGGTGATGGCAGCCATGCTGCTCACCCTGATCCCGCCGGTGGCGGTGGTAATGGTCATGCAACGCGCCTTCGTGCGCGGTCTGGTGGATAGCGAAAAGTAACCATGGCAAACCTCGAACTCAGGGCCGTCTCCAAGCGCTGGAACGGTGGCAAGACCCAGGTCATCCAGCCCCTCGATCTGCAGGTGGCGGATGGTGAATTCATCGTGCTGGTGGGGCCTTCGGGCTGCGGCAAGTCCACCCTGCTGCGGCTGGTGGCCGGGCTGGAGCGGGTCAGCGCCGGCAGCATCCATATCGGTGGCCGGGACGTCACCGCGCTGGAGCCCAAGGCGCGCGGCATCGCCATGGTGTTCCAGAACTACGCCCTCTATCCGCACATGAGCGTGGCTGAGAATCTGGCCTGGGGCCTCAAGATCGCCGGTCTCGGCCGTGCCGAGATCGCCACCCGGGTCAAGGAGGCGGCGCGCATCCTGGAACTCGATGGCCTGCTCGAACGGCGGCCGCGAGAGCTGTCCGGCGGCCAGCGCCAGCGGGTGGCCATGGGCCGCGCCCTGGTGCGTGATCCGGCGGTGTTCCTGTTCGACGAGCCGCTGTCCAATCTGGACGCCAAGCTGCGGGTGCAGATGCGCCTGGAGTTGCAGCAGCTGCACCAGCGGCTCAATACCACCAGCCTCTATGTCACCCATGACCAGGTGGAGGCCATGACCCTGGCTCAGCGGGTGGTGGTGCTGCAGGCGGGGGTGGTCGAGCAGCTCGGCACCCCGGTGGAGGTCTATGAACGTCCGGCCACGCGCTTCGTCGCCAGCTTCATCGGCAGTCCGGCGATGAATCTGCTGGACGGCCAGGTCGACGCCGCTGGCAGCCACTGCGAAGTGCCGGGCGGTCTGCGCCTGCCGCTGGGGCCGGGCTATCGTCATCTGGCCGGACATCCGGTCTGCCTGGGCATCCGGCCCGAGCATCTGCAGCCCTGCGGCGTTTCGGAGCAGGGCCTGCCCCTGGTGGTCCGCACCCTGGAGATCCTCGGCGCCGACAACCTGGCCCATGGGCGCTGGGGCGAGCAGGCGCTGGTGGTGCGCCTGCCCCATCAACAGCGGCCGGCGCCGGGCCACGTCCTGCAGCTGCGCGCGGCGGAGGAGCACCTGCACCTGTTCGATGCCGCCTCCGGTCAGCGCCTCGATCCCCGGCGCTAGGCACGCCGGTCCGGTCAGAGCGCGGGGCGGTTTCCCTCAGGCGCCCCGGAGAGGATACTGCGCCCTTTGCCGCGCTGACCGCCGATACCCATGGAAAACCTCCCGCTGTTCGATCTGCCCGCCGCTGCCCCCGCGGAAAAACCCAAGCCCAGACGCGCCCGCAAGGCCGCGCCTGCCAGCGGTCTGCGCCTGCTGCATACCTCCGACTGGCACCTGGGGCAGCATTTCCTCGGGCGCACCCGCGAGGCCGAGCATCGCGCCTTTCTCGGCTGGCTGGTCGACCAGGTGGCGGAGCAGGCGGTGGACGTGGTGCTGGTGGCGGGGGACATCTTCGACACCGCCACGCCGCCAAGCTATGCCCGCGAGCTGTACAACGGCTTCATCGTCGCCCTGCGCGGCACCGGCGCCAGCCTGGTGGTGCTCGGCGGCAACCATGATTCCGCCGCGGTGCTGGCGGAATCCCGCGAGTTGCTGGCCTGCCTGGACACCCGGGTGATCCCCTGCGTCAGTGCGACGCCAGCCGACCAGCTGCTGGAATTGCGCCGCCGCGATGGCGAGATCGGCGCGCTGCTCTGCGGCATTCCCTTCGTCCGTCCGCGGGATGTGGTGCAGAGCCAGGCCGGGCAGAGCGCCGAGGAAAAGCGCCAGGCGCTGCAACAGGCCATCCAGGGGCACTATGCCGACTTGTACGCCCTGGCCGAGGCACGCCGCGTCGAACTGGGTATGGCGCTGCCGATCATCGCCACCGGCCACCTGACCACCGTGGGCGCCAGCACCAGCGAGTCGGTGCGGGAGATCTACGTCGGCAGCCTCGACGCCTTTCCCACCAGCGCCTTTCCGCCGGCGGACTACATCGCCCTCGGTCATATCCATCGCCCCCAGCGGGTCGGCGGCCTGGAGCAGGTGCGCTACAGCGGCTCGCCGCTGTGCCTGAGTTTCGATGAGGAACGCGCCAAGGAAGTCCTGCTGGTGGAGTTCGGCGCGACCCTGGAGCGGGTGACGCCCGTGGCGGTGCCCTGTTTCCAGCCGCTGGCCGTGGTGCAGGGTACTCTCGACACCCTGGGCGCCGCCCTGATCGAGGCGGCGGCCGATGGCCGCCCCGAGTGCCCGGTGTGGGCCGAGGTGGTGGTGGCCGGTGACGACTACCTGGCCGATCTGCAGCCGCGCATCTCCGCGCTGGTGGCCGAGTTGCCGCTGGAGGTGCTGCGGGTCAGGCGCGCGCGCAGCGCCATCGCGCCCACCCTGCAGGGTACCCGGCGCGAAACGTTGGAAGAGCTCAGCCCGCTGGACGTCTTCAGCCAGCGCCTGGCCGAAGAGACCCTGGACGACGACCTGCGTACCCGCCTGGAAGGCCTTTACCGCGAGGTTCTCGGCGAGTTGCCTGCCTGATCGCAACGAAACGCGTCCATCGGACGATATTTCTCCTCCGGAACAAGGCCCGCTGCGCCGGGGTCACCCTCTCTATGTAGCCCATATCGGAGAAGACCCCATGCACGACCTGTCGCAACCCCTCGCCGCCACGCGTCACGAACGTTCCGACGACCAGCTGCCCAATGTCCAGGGCACCGAACGCCTGGTGTCCCTGCTTGGCGGTGGTCTGCTGATCCTTGGTGGTCTGCGCAGCGGTGGCCTCACCGGCTGCCTGAGACTGGCGCTGGGCGCCATGGCCCTCAGCCGCGGGGTACGCCAGCGCTGCGAATTCAAGGCCGCGCTGCAGCCATCGCCCTTCGAACAGGCCCTGGCCCAGCGCTGGGGCTGGCGCAATCCCACCGCCATCCAGCGCAGCGTGACCATCGCCAAGCCACGCGACGAGGTGTTCGCCTACTGCACTGACCTGCAGCACCTGCGCGAGCTGCTGCCCTTCGTCGATCGCATCGAGCTGGGCGCCGATGGCGACAGCCACTGGCATGCCTCCGGTCCCCTGGGGCGCACCCTGAGCTGGACCCTGGAGCAGAGCGAGCGCCGCGAGAACGAATTCCTGCTGTGGAGCACCGTGCCCGGCACCTTCATGGCGCATAAGGCCAGTCTGACCTTCAGCGATGCGCCCCAGGGCCGCGGCACCCTGGTCCAGGCCGTGCTGGCCTGCGAGGCCCCGGCCGGCCTGCTCGGCCATGCCGTTACCGAAGGCATCAGCCGCTTTACCGGCAAGGCGGTCAATCTCGGCCTGCGGCGGCTCAAGCAGCAATTGGAGACCGGCGAGATCGCCACCCCCGAGGTCGCCCGCAGTGGTCGCCCGCTGGCGCCGCCTCATCCGCCAGTGACCCGCCCGGCCGACGAACCCCAGGCCGACATCAATGCCGGCCTGGGCACTCAGGCGAGGTCCGAATAATGCGTGCCCTGACCTGGCAAGCCCCCAATCGTCTGCAGGTGGAAACCGTCCCGGACCCGGAGATCCTCAATCCGCGCGACGCCATCGTGCGCATCATCATGTCCTCGGTGTGCGGTTCGGACCTGCACCTGCTGGGCGGCTACGTCCCGGCGATGAAGCCTGGCGACATCATCGGCCATGAATTCCTCGGCGAGATCGTCGAACTGGGCAGCAGCCTGCGTAACCAGGGCCTGGCCGTTAGCGACCGGGTGGTGACCGTCTCCATCATCGGTTGCGGTGACTGCGAGCACTGCCAGCGCGAGGATTACAACTGCTGCGACAACAGCAACCCCAAGCCCGAGATGACCGAGCTGGCCTATGGGCAGCCCTGTTCCGGCATCTTCGGCTACAGCCATGCCTTCGGCGGCTATGCCGGCAGCCACGCCACCTACGTGCGGGTGCCCTATGCCGACGTCAATCTGTTCAAGGTGCCTGACGGCGTCAGCGATGCCCAGGCGGTGTTCGTGTCCGATGCCGTGCCCACCGGCTACTACGCTGCCGACATCGCCGACATCCAGCCTGGCGATACCGTGGCGGTCTGGGGGTGTGGCGGCGTTGGCCAGATGGCCATTCGCAGCGCCTACCTGCTGGGCGCCGAGCGGGTGATCGCCATCGATCGCTTCAGCGATCGCCTGCAGCTGGCGGCCGAGAAGGCCGGCGCCATCGTCCTCGATTACGAGACCACCAACATCCATGAGGCGCTGCTGGAGCTGACCGGTGGCCGTGGCCCGGATCGCTGCATCGATTGCGTCGGCATGGAGGCCCACGGTACCCAGGTCGACTATGCCTACGACAAGACCAAGCAGCTGCTGCGCCTGCATACCGAGCGCGGATCGGCGCTGCGCCAGGCCATCCGTGCCTGTCGCAAGGGCGGTACGGTGTCGGTGATCGGCGTCTATGGCGGGGTGATCGACAAGTTTCCCATGGGCGCCATCGTCAACAAGGCCCTGACCCTGAGATCGGGCCAGCAGCCGGGGCAGCGCTATGTGGAGCGGCTGTTCGAACACATCCAGAAGGGCGAGCTGGATCCGTCTTACCTGCTCACCCATCCGATGAGCCTGGAAGAGTCGCCCTACGGCTACGAGCTGTTCAAGTCCAAGGACAAGAACTGCATGAGGGCGGTGTTCATGCCGTGAGGGGCAGCCCGGCGATCCCAGGATCGGCGGGCTCTTTATCCGCTAGACCAGCCAGGTCGCCAGCGGCTGCCACAGCGCGGCGACCTTGTGGCCGCCACTGCAGCTGACCAGCGCCAGGGTGCCCACACCGACCAGCAGGGGCATGCCGAGGAAATCGAAGGGAGAGAGGGGCGAGCGCACGACGGATCCTCCGGGAAACGTGATTGCAGAGCGATACCTTGCAGTTGAGAGCGGGGGGCGAAGCAAGTTCAGCGGTGGGCACGACCATAGGTCGAGTGGTCGGTTGGCATGGGCGAGCGGGCCCAACAATGCCAGAATTGGCGGTTCGCCGAGTCGTCCTGGAAAAGCCCGATGAAGATCCTCACCCTGCGCCTGAAGAACCTCAATTCCCTCAAGGGTGAGTGGAAGATCGACTTCACCGCCGAACCCTTCGCCAGCAGTGGCCTGTTCGCCATCACCGGACCGACCGGGGCGGGCAAGACCACCCTGCTGGACGCCATCTGCCTGGCGCTCTATCACCGCACGCCGCGCATGAGCAAGGTGGGTGGGGAGAGCAACGAACTCATGACCCGCCACACCGGCGACTGCCTCGCCGAGGTGGAATTCGCCGTGCGTGGCGAGCGCTATCGAGCCTTCTGGAGCCAGCGACGCGCCCGCGACCGCGCCGATGGCGCCCTGCAGCCACCCAAGGTGGAACTGGCCAGGCTCGACGGCAGCATTCTCGCCGAAAAGACCGGCGACAAGCTCAGACTTACCGAGGAACTCACCGGCCTCGACTTCGAGCGCTTCACCCGCTCCATGCTGCTGGCCCAGGGGGGCTTCGCCGCCTTCCTGGAAGCCAGTGCCAGCCAGCGTGCCGAACTGCTGGAAGAGCTGACCGGCACCGCCGTGTACGGGCAGATCTCCCAGCGGGTGTTCGAGCGCGCGCGGGAGGCCAAGGGCGTCCTGGAGGGCCTGCGCCAGCGCGTCGCCGGGGTCGAGGTGCTGGACGCCGAACGCCGCCAGGCGCTGGCCGCCGAGGGCAGCGGCCTGGCGCAGCGCGAAGAGCGACTGGGCGCAGACCTCAAGACCTGGCAGGCCCAGCGCCAGTGGCTGTCCGCCGTGGAGCAGGCGGCGGCGGACGAGCAGCAGGCCCAGGCGCGCCTGGCCGCGGCGCAGCAGGCCTGGGAGGCCGCCGAGCCGCAACGTCAGCGGCTGGCGGCGGCCGAACCGGCGGCCCGGTTGCTGCCCGTCGAGCAGGCCTGGCGCGAGGCCGCGGCACGTGAACAGCGCAGCCGGGACGAACTGGCACAGCTCGATCAGCGGATCCAGACCTTGGCCAGTCGCCGCGACGCCGCCCTGGCCCAGGCCCTGGGAGCCAGTGGCGAACAACTGCGCCAGGCCGAGGCGGAGCAGGCGCAGGCGCTGGACGAACAGCAGCATCTAGAGCTGAGCCTGGCCGAGCGCAGTAGTCATGCCGAACTTGGCGAACGCCTGGGCGACTGGCGCAGCCAGCTGGCCCTGCGCGACGAAAGAGCCGAGGCCCTGGCGCGCCTGACGCGCCGCCAGGAGGAGCAGACCCGGCAGCTGCAGCTGCTGGCCGAGGAGCGCGAAGCCCAGCAGGAGGCGGTGACGCGGGCACGCGAGCAGGCCGCCCAGGCCCAGGCGACGGAGCAGGCCCAGCGCGAACGCTGGCAGGCCGCGCTGGACGGCCGCGACGAAAAGGCGTGGCGTGCCCTCTGGCAGGCCACGCTGGGCCGGGTCAACGAGGTGGATCAGCTGGATCAGCTGGTCGAGCGCCGGCGCCAGCTGCAGACTCAGGTGGAGCGTCTGGCCCGCAGCCAGGGTGAGCGTCAGCGCCAGCATGGCGATCACCAGGTGCGCCTGGACGCCCTGCGCGGGCGCTATCGCGAGGTGGCCCAGCAGGTGCGCGAGCGCGAGAAGCTGCTCGAACAGGAAAGGGTCATCCGCAGTCTGGAGGCCCAGCGCGCCGAATTGCAGCCCGACGAACCCTGTCCGCTGTGCGGTTCCCGTGATCACCCCGCGGTGGCCGACTATGCCGCGCTGGACGTCTCCGCCACCCAGACCGCCCTGCAGGACGCTAAGACCGAACTGGAGCGCCTGACCCAGGAGGGCAAGGAGCTCAGCGAAGCCCTGGCCGCGCTCAAGGCGCAACTGGATCAGGCCACCGAACAGCAGACCGAGGCTAGTCAGCAGCTGGAGCAACTGGGCGAACTCTGGCGTCAGCGTTGCACGGCCCTGGGTGCCGATCCTGAGGTGCCTGGCGCGGTGGCCGAATTGCGCCGCCGTCAGGACCAGGAGCTGGCGCGCATCCAGCAGGTGCTCGCCACCCTGGATGGCCTGCGTCAGCAAGGCGAGGAAGGCCGCAACGAAGCCCAGCGCCTGGCGCGTCAACAGGCCGATGCCGAACAGCGCCAGGCGCTGGCCGAGGCGGCCTGGGAGCGAGCGCAGCAAAGTCTGGCGGAGGGTGCCAGGGAACAGCGGGAGGCCGAGGCGCAACAGGCCACGGCAGAGCGCCAGTTGGGCGCGGAGCTGGCGCGCTGGGGACATGAGGTGCCCAGTCGTGCCGGCGAATGGCTGACGCTGCGCGAGCAGGAGTGGCGCCGCTGGCAGACCGATCGTCAGCGAGCGCAGGAATTGCAGCAGCACCTGAAGGACATTGCCCAGCGCCTGGCCACCCTCGCGCCGCTGGTCGAGACCTGGCGCCAGCGCGCCGGCGAGGTCGCCGCCGTCCCGGTAGCGCCGGAGGCCGCTGCGGCCGTGCTCGCCGAGGCGACCGCGACCTGGGAGGACTGCCGTGAGCAGGGTGCGGCGCTGCAGGGCAGCCACCAGGCGCTGCACGAGCGGCTGGCGGGCGAGGTACGGCTGGCCAGCGAAGCCGGCGCCCGGTGGCAGACGGCGCTGGCCGCCAGCGCCTTCGCCGACGCCGAGGCCTGGCGCGCCGCGCAACTGGACGACCACGAGCACAGCGCTCTGACGCTGGAGCGCACCCGTCTCGAGACCGGCCTGACCGAGGCGCGCGCCCTGGCCGGTGCGGCGCAGGAGCGCCTGGCAATCCTGAACGCCGAGCCGCAGACCGAGCGCAGCGCCGCCGAGCTGGATGCCGAACTGGCCGCCGCCGGTGCTGAATTGCGCGTCCTGGGCCAGCGTCAGGGCGAGCTCAACGCCGCCCTGCGCGAAGACGAGCGCCGCCGCGACGGCCTGCAGGCCCTGCTTGGCGAGATCGCTGCCCAGGAGCGCGATCACGACCTCTGGCAGCACCTCAACGGCCTGATCGGCTCGGCCGATGGCGCCAAGTTCCGCAAGTTCGCCCAGGGCCTGACCCTGGATCACCTGGTGCACCTGGCCAATGGTCAGCTCATGCGCCTGCATGGCCGCTATCGCCTGATCCGTCGCCAGGCGGCGGAGCTGGAATTGCAGATCCTCGACACCTGGCAGGCCGATGCCCTGCGCGACATCCGCACCCTCTCCGGTGGCGAGAGCTTCCTGGTCAGCCTGGCTCTGGCGCTGGCCCTGTCGGACTTGGTCAGCCAGCGCACCGGCATCGATTCGCTGTTTCTCGACGAAGGCTTCGGCACCCTCGATGGGGAGACCCTGGAGGTCGCCCTGGATGCCCTCGACCAGCTCAATGCCGGTGGCAAGACCATCGGCATCATCAGCCACGTGGAGGCGCTCAAGGAGCGCATCCCGGTGCAGCTCAGGGTGCGCAAGGGGGTGGGTCTGGGCCACAGCGGTCTGGAACGGCGCTATGCCGTGGAGAAAAACGCGACCGAGTGAGTAATTTTTCCGGTGCAGTGGTCGAAGCCCAGCGCGAAGCGAAACGATGAAACTGTTAACGTAGACAGGTTCGCCGTCTCTGCTGGCGCTATGACATCTCCTTCTCCTACCGGCCACCTACCCACCATGTCCCAATTCCTTGCCGTCGGCCTGTTCGAATACGATCCCAGCCGCGCCGAATGGCGCGCGGATGCCGCCTGTGCGGCCATGCTGGAACGGGACGCCGAGGCGCTGGCCCGGGGCCTTTCGCCCGCCGAGTTGCTCAGCGGGCTGCAGAGTCGCAGCACGCCACCCGAGGGACTGCTGCCCGCCGCGGGACAGATCTGGGAGGCCTGGCGCCAGGGCACCGATGGCCAGTTGCGCTGCCTGCAATTCCAGCGCCGCGGGGCCGGTGGCGTGTTGCTCGACGTCACCGCGCAGCGCCGCCATGAAGCCGAACTCTGGCAGGGCGAGGCCTTCAAGCGCAGCGTCATGGTCTGCAGCGTCGACTGCATCAAGCTGATCGATCTGGAAGGGCGTCTGGAGTACATGAATCCGGGCGGCCTGGTGGTCATGGAGATCGACGATTTCATTCCCTTCCAGGGCCGTCCCTGGGCCGAACTCTGGCCCGAAGGGCAGCGCCATGAGGTGACCGCCGCCATCGAGGCGGCGCGGCAGGGCGGCATCGGGCGCTTCACCGGGCTGGCGCCCACGGCGAAGGGCACCCGGCGCTGGTGGGACGTGGTGGTCACGCCGATCCTGGGCGATGACGGCCAGCCCCTGAGATTCCTCTCCATTTCCCGCGACGTCAGCGAAGCCGTCCATACCCGCGAGGCTCTGGACGAACTCAATCGCAACCTCGAAGAACGCATCGAGATACGCAGCCAGGAGCTGATGGCCCTGGAAGAGGAGCTGCGCCAGGCGCAGAAGATGGAGGCCATCGGCCAACTCACCGGCGGCATCGCCCACGACTTCAACAACCTGCTGACCGGCATCGTCGGCTCGCTCGACCTGATGCGTCGCCGGGTGCAGCAGGGGCGCATCCAGGAGCTGGAGCGCTACCTGGATACCGCCACCCGCTCGGCCGAGAACGCCGCGGCCCTGACCCAGCGCCTGCTGGCCTTTGCCCGCCGTCAGGTACTCGAACCCCGGCCGGTGGATGCCGGCCAGCTGGTGCAGGGCATGCACGAATTGCTGCGTCACAGCCTGGGCAAGAAGATCCGCAAGGACGTCCAGCTCGACGCCGACCTCTGGCTGCTGCACTGCGATCCGCATCAGCTGGAAAACGCCATCCTCAACCTGGCCATCAACGCCCGCGATGCCATGCCCGAGGGCGGCAACCTGAGCATCCGCGTGGACAATGTCAGCGGACCGCTCAGCATCGGCCTGCCGATCGAGACGGTGGCCGGTGATTTCGTCCGTATTCAGGTCTGCGATACCGGCACCGGCATGGACGCCGATACCCTCAAGCGCGCCTGCGAACCCTTCTTCACTACCAAGCCCAGCGGGCGCGGCACCGGACTCGGGCTGTCGATGATCTATGGCTTCGTCCGTCAATCCGGTGGCCAGGTGGAGATCCATTCGGTGGTGGGCGAGGGCACCTGCATCAGCCTCTATTTACCGCGGCTGCTGGTTCAGCCCGCGGTGGAACCCGCGCCCAGCGAAGCCGAAGGGCCGGTCCTGCCGGAGGTCTCCGGTGACTGCGCGCTGATCGTCGAAGAAGAGCGCGAAGTCCGCGTCATCATCGGCGAGGTGCTGGCGGAGCTGGGTTACACGCCGCTGGCGGTGGCCGACAGCGCCACCGCCGTGGCCCTCATCGCCTCGGGCAGCCTGCGCATCGATCTGCTGGTGACCAGTCTCGGCCTCTCCGGGCTGGATGGCCGGCAACTGGCCGAGCAGGCGCGGGCCACCAGCCCCGGGCTGCCGGTGCTCTATCTGTCCGGTCAGGCGGACCCGGCGTCCCTGCCGGAGCTGGCGGAAGAGGGCGTCGAACTCATCGGCAAACCCTTCGGCCTGGAAGAGCTGGCGCGCTGTGTAAGGCGTCTGCGTCCGGGCGGCTGAGCCGGTTGCGGCGAACTGTCGCGGCGCTCCAGGGTCGATCCTTTCGTGTCGCAACGTCCGTTGCGGCTGCTGTCGTGTCGACAAGAAAAGGAGCGCTTCATGAAACGCCTGCCACCTGCGCCACCCGCGCGGATGCTCGTCCTGTCCCTGTCCATCGCCTTTCTCGCCGCCTGCGCCCATGAGGGCAGCAAGCCGGAAACCCCGACCTGGAGTTGGCGCGACGCCAGCAACGCCCGCGCCGTGCCGCCGGACCAAGCCTATCCCGAGCTGTTCGCCGCCGTTCAGCAGGGCAAGCTGTTCAGCGACCAGAAGCATTTCGTCGATGCCCTGCCCATGCGCAATCCGGCCGACATCCGCCAGGACTACCTGGCCCAGCGCGACAAGCCGGGCTTCGACCTCAAGGCCTTTGTCAGCGCCAACTTCGAAGAATCCGATCCGATCAAGGTTGCACCGCCCAAGGCGGGGGCCGACCTGCCGACCCACGTCAAGGACCTCTGGCCGGTGCTGACCCGCCACTACGAAGAGGTGCCGGCCTACAGCAGCCTGCTGCCGCTGCCCAAGCCCTATGTGGTGCCGGGTGGACGCTTCCGCGAGGTCTACTACTGGGATTCCTACTTCACCATGCTGGGACTGGCCAAGGACGGGCGCACCGACCTGGTCCGCGACATGGTGGACAACTTCGCCCATGAAATCGACGTCTACGGCCACATCCCCAACGGCAACCGCAGCTACTACCTGAGTCGCTCGCAGCCGCCGTTCTTTGCCTACATGGTCGATCTGCAGGCCAGCCTGGAAGGCGACTCCGCCTACCGCCGCTACCTGCCGCAACTGCAGAAGGAATACGCCTACTGGATGGCCGGGGCCGAAGGCCTGCAGGCGGGCCAGGCCAATGCCCATGTGGTCAGGCTGGCCGACGGCACCCTGCTCAATCGCTACTGGGACGCCCGTGATACCCCGCGCCAGGAGTCCTATCTGGAAGATCTGGCCACCGCCGCCCAGGCCAAGGGCCGACCGGCCGGCGAGGTCTATCGCGACCTGCGCGCCGGGGCCGAGAGTGGCTGGGACTTTTCCTCGCGCTGGCTGGGCGACGGCAAGACCCTGGCGACCATCCGCACCACCGCCATCGCTCCGGTGGACCTGAACAGCCTGCTCTATCACCTGGAACAGACCATCGCCAAGGCCTGCGAGAAGACCGGCGAGGCCAGTTGCGTCCAGGCCTACAGCCAGAAGGCCAAGACCCGCCAGCAGGCCATCGACCGCTACCTGTGGAATCCGGCCGGTTACTACACCGACTTCGACTGGCAGGCCAAGCGCCGTACCGACAAGGTTTCCGCCGCCACCCTGTTCCCGCTGTTCGTCGGTCTTGCCAGCCAGAGTAGCGCCGACCAGACCGCCGCGACCGTGGCCAACCAGCTGCTGCGTCCGGGTGGCATCGCCACCACCACGGTCAAGACCGGCCAGCAGTGGGACGAGCCCAACGGCTGGGCGCCCCTGCAATGGGTCGCCGTGGATGGCCTGCGTCGCTACCAGCAGGACAAGCTGGCCGCCGACATCGGCACCCGCTTCCTGACCCAGGTGCAAAACCTCTACGCCCGTGAGCAGAAGCTGGTGGAGAAATACGACCTCACCGGCGGCCAGGGTGGCGGCGGCGGCGAGTACGAGCTGCAGGACGGCTTTGGCTGGACCAATGGCGTCACGCTCAAGCTGCTCGAACTCTACAAAGCGCAACCCGGCGTGAAATAAGGCCAAAGAAAAGGTCCGCCATGGCGGACCTTTTCCGTGGTGTGAAACCCGTAGGTTGAGCTGAGACAGCGCCATCGTCGAAGCCCAACAACCCTGCAGTAAAGACCTGCCCGTTGGGCGTCGCTGCGCTTAGCCCAACCTCCGACCTACCTTTTCCCCTCTCCCTTTGGGAGAGGGCTGGGGTGAGGGCAAGCCCTACGCCAGATCCATCCGGATACTGACTCCAGGCGTCACAGCGGATCCACTGGCGGCGCATCGTCCTCGTCGGCAGGCAACTCCGCCGGATGCAGCCCCTCCGGATCTTCGTCCTCGGGCAACGGCAGGATGGCGTTCATCACCTACTTTTCCCCCTCTCCTTTTGGGAGAGGGCTGGGGTGAGGGCAAGCCCTACGCCAGATCCATCCGGATACTGGCTCCAAGCGTCACAGCGGATCCACCGGTGGCGCATCGTCCTCGTCGGCAGGCAACTCCGCTGGATGCAGCCCCTCCGGATCTTCGTCCTCGGGCAACGGCAGGATGGCGTTCATCAGCTGTACTCCGGATTGCGCGGATTCTTCTGCGGCAGGCGTTCCTCGACCGGCTTGTCATCCGGATCCTCGCCCACGGGCTCTTCGGGATCGGGCGCGATGTCCGGATCGATGTCCAGGTCGTCGGGGTTTTCCTTGATCTGATCGTTCATGCGGCCTCCGTGAGTGGTTGTTAAGCGTTGGGCAGGGCCCTCCACGCGAAGTTCGCCACCGGCGATCAGCGATAGCCTCGCGCCTGCAGATCGAACAGCTGGGCATAGCGACCGCCTTTGGCCAGTAGCTGCTCGTGAGCTCCTCGCTCGTGGATCTCGCCGCCTTCCAGCACCAGGATCTGATCGGCATTGCGCACGCTGGAGAAACGGTGCGAGATCAGCAGGGTCATGCGCTGCTGCGCCTGGGCGCGAAAGCGCTCGAAGATCACCGCCTCGGCGGCGGCGTCCAGCGCGGCGGTGGGTTCGTCCAGCACCAGGATGTCGGCGTCTTCGCGCATATAGGCGCGTGACAGGGCAATCTTCTGCCACTGCCCGCCGGACAACTCCTGACCGCCCATGAACCAGCGTCCGAGCTGGGTCTCGTAGCCTTCGCGCAGACCGGCGATGACTTCGTCGGCCAGGCCCTGCTCGGCCGCCTTGCGCCAGCGCGCCTCGTCGTTGAAGGCCGTGGTGTCGCCGACCCCCAGATTTTCGCCAGCGGTGAGCTGGTAGCGGATGAAGTCCTGGAAGATGACCCCAATGCGCCTGTGCAGGGCGGCCGGCTGCCACTCCTGCAGATCGCTGCCATCGAGCAGGATGCGTCCCTGGGTAGGCGCATGCAGGCGGGTCAGCAGCTTGATCAGGGTGGTCTTGCCCGAGCCGTTGGCGCCCACCAGGGCCAGGCTCTGGCCCGGTGCCAGGTGAAAGCTGATGGCCTTGAGCGTCGGCGTGGTCGCGCCCGGATAGGTGAAGCCGACTCCTTCGAATCTCAGGCCATCGCCGGGCTGACTGCCGGCGGTGAGGCTGCCAACCTCGGCGCTGGTCGGCTGGCCCAGGTAGTCGTAGAGATTGCTCAGGTAGAGGCTGTCTTCGTAAAGCCCACCCAGGGCTGTCAGGCTGGCGCTGACCGCGGCCTGACCCTGGCGGAACAGGGTGAGATAGAGGGTCATCTGGCCCAGGCTCAGACGCCCGCGCACGGTATCGAGCACCACCCAGGCATAGGCGGCGTAGAAGGCGAGGGTGCCCAGCAGGCCGAAGACGAAACCCCAGCCATCGCGTCTCAGGGTCAGGCGGCGGTCTTCGGCATAGAGTTTGGTGAAGGTCGTGCGATAGCGCTCCAGCAGCAGCGGCGCCAGGCCGAACAGCTTGACCTCCTTGATGTACGCCTCGTGGGAAAGCAGCGTCTCCAGGTAGGTCTGGCGACGGGTCTCGGGCGCACGGCGACTGAACAGGCGAAAGGCGTCGCCGGAAAAGCGCGCCTCGGCCAGGAACACCGGCAGGGCGCCCACCACCAGCAGCAGCAGCGCCCAGGGCGAGAAATGCACCAGCAGCACGGCGAAGCTGACCAGCGAGATCAGGTTCTGCAACAGGGTCAGGGACTTGGTCACCAGTGCCAGGGGCCGGATGGAGGCCTCGCGCCGAGCTCGCACCAGCTTGTCGTAGAAGTCGGCGTCCTCGAATTGCGCCAGGGACAGGGTCTGGGCCTTTTCCAGGATCAGCAGATTCACGGTCTGCCCGAGGCGTACCCGCAGCAGCGATTGCTGCACCGACAGCAGCCGCTGAGCCCCTGCCAAGGCGGCCAGCACCCCGGCTTCGGCCAGCACGAACTTCAGCACCGGCCACAGCGGCGCCTGGCCCTGGTCGGCATGCAGCCGCATGGCCGCCACCACGGCATCGACGATGCGCTGCCCCAGCCAGGCGGCCAGTGCCGGCAGCAGGCCGGCGACCAGGGTGGCCAGAACCAGGCCGATCAGCAGCGCGGGAGAGGTGCTCCAGACCAGGCCGGCAGCGCGGCGCATCTGCTGTTGCACGATAGCGAAGGAAGTCGAGAGGGCCATGGCGGATCTTCGGCGAGGGTCAGCATTAGTCGAGGCGGCGGTCGCCATGTTCCCCAGACTATGGCGAAAGGCTTACAAAGACTGGTGTCACCTGGCCATATTGCTACCCCGTTGGCTTGCGTAATCTACACCTATCAGCAGCGCAGGATGCGCAGCTCTGAGGTCACGGATGAAGACCAGGCCAGGATGGCGCCTGACAGGATGTTGGGATGGTCGCAACAAAGAACCCGCTTCGGCGGGTTTTTTGTTGGGCGCGATTCGAGGTCG
>NZ_JASCON010000068.1:0-29624 GCF_029959585.1 Pseudomonas sp. PS02302 | reverse complement strand
CCGGTCGCCACCTCCAGTGCCGCCCTGCTCACCGGCGGCGCGCCGCCGCCACCCGCCCGCGGCAAGCCCGCCGCCAATTTCGGCCAGGGCCAGCTGCGCCTGCCCAACGCCAGCATGGCCTGCCTGATCAAGGCCATCAGCATCAAGGAGGCCCTGCTGGTGGTCCGCCGTGGCGACCCGCTGCCGCAGATCCTGGAAACCGCCGTGCTCGACCTGGAGCAGGGTGAAGACGGTGGCGACGTGGCGCGCCTCAATGGCTACCTGCATTCCCTCAGCGCGGTGGAAGCGACCCCGGCCAGCGAGTGGGTGCAGGTCAACTTCCGCTTCATCGACCGTGACCCGGCCAAGCTCGACTACCTGTCGCGACTGATCGCCAAGGGCACCGCCCAGCGGCACTACGTGCCGGGCGCCTAGGGCAGGGCGGCGCGATGCAAAGGCTGGCACGGAGACTGCTTCGCACTGCGACACCGCGGATTTCTGACGCCTTGCCCATGCCCCTTGCCTGTCGCCTGCTGCTGCTGTCGCTCGCCCTTTCGGGTCCCGCCCTGGCGGCGCCCATCTACAAGTACGTGGATGGCAACGGCGTGGTCACCTATACCGACAAGGCGCAGAAGGGCGCCAAGGTGATGACCTTCAGTGACGACCCCATCGAGCGGCTCGACCAGCGGGTCAAGCTGCAGCCGCGGCGCTATGCCGGCGGCACGGTACTGGAGGTGCGCAACGACAGCTTCCTGCCGGTGACCGTCACCCTGCGCCTCTCGGCGCTGCAGAATGTCAGCGGGGTGGGCGAGGCGCCCATCCGCAAGGTCCTGCCGGCGCGCAGCCTGACGCGCCTGGCGACCCTGATCGCGCCCGATCCGGGCCGTCCGCAACGCTATACCCCGCAGCTCACCACCCTGATGGGCAGTGCCACCCCGGTCTTCGCCTCCGGTTTCGCCTATCCGCTGCCCTGGCTGGGCGGTCCCTTCAACGTCAGCCAGGGCGCCGGCGGTGGTTTCAGCCACAACACGCCCAAGAGTCGCTATGCGGTGGACATCGCCATGCCCGAGGGCACGCCCATCGTGGTCTCGCGCGCCGGTCAGGTGGTGGAGGTGGAGAACGACCAGGATGGGCGCGGCAATCACCCCTCCGGCAACTTCGTCCGTATCCTCCACGACGACGGCACCATGAGCGTCTACCTGCACCTGCAGCGCGGTTCGATCAAGGTCGCCGAAGGCCAGTGGGTGCGCCCGGGTCAGGCGCTGGCGTCGTCGGGCAACACCGGGCGCAGCACCGGGCCGCACCTGCACTTCGTGGTCCAGCGCAACACCGGCGAGGCGGTCGAATCCATTCCCTTCCGCTTCGCCCAGGCGGTGGACAGCCTGCCGAACTTCGCCGTCGGCGGGCCTTGAGCGCCTGTTCACAGGCTGCTGCGCGTCGGCCAAACGGCGTTGAAAAGCCCCTGGAAGGCCAGCCCGCCTGGGCGACTCCGTCGCAATGCTGATTGACCATCGGTAAACCCGAGCGCGGGGCCGATCCGTTTCCCCAGGGCTTTTCGTGGGGCCGCCCAGGCCTTGTTTGGCTCTAGCTCGCGAGCCTTTGAGCAGGCTCTTACCCCTGTCCCGTTTCAGCCCTGGGCGTCGAGGTATTCGCTCGGCGAGACGCCCAGTACCCGGCGAAACATCCGGGTAAAGGCCGAGGGCGAGGCATAGCCCAGGTCCAGGGCCACCCGGGTGACCGGCTCGCCGGCGGCCAGTCGCGGCAGGGCCAGCATCAGCCGGGTGTGCTGGCGCCAGGTGGAAAAGCTGGTGCCGGTTTCCTTGAGAAACAGCCGCGCCAGACTGCGCGAGCAGAGGTGCAGCTGCTGCGCCCAGGTCGCCAGTGCCGTGTCGTCGGCGGGATCGGCGTGCAGACTGGTCTGGATGGCCCGCAGGCGCCGGTCGGCCAGCGCCGGCAGGTGCAGGGCGGTCTCTTCGAGAAACACCAGTTCCGCCAGCATCAGCGCCCGTACGTGGCTGCCCAGCTCGGCCTCGCCGTAGGAAGCGCCGCCGCGTCTCAGGCAGCGCAACAATTCGCGCAGCAGCGGCGAGATGAGCACCATGCGGGTGGCCGCCTGGGGACAGGGCAGGCCGCTCGGCAATTCGATGATCACCACCTGCAGGGTGGCCTCGCCATTGGCCCGCGCCTGGTGCTCGATGCGCGGCGGGATCCAGATCGCCTGCTTGGGCGGTACGTACCAGACCCCTTCGTGGGTGGTGACCTCCAGCACGCCGTTGACCGTGTACATCAGGTGCGCCTGATCGTGCACATGCGGCGGCCACACCTGGCCATGGGCGAAGGTGCTGAGCTGGGACACCAGGGGACCGGCAGGCGGGATGGGGGCATCCGCCACCACGCTCCGCGCTCGGTCGATTGTCTGTTCCTGCATAACAGCTGTCCGTTTCAGTTGGGCCGGGTACAGGTGCCAGGGCCTAACCTGCAGCACTATGGCCGGAGCATCGGGCGCGCCCAGGGGTGACCCCTCTGCACGCCGCAAACCTGCCTCTCGCGGGAGTGTCGCACAGAACACCCGCCGCTTGGCTGACCTGCCTGAACCATCAGGCCTGTATTTGAACTACCGTCCGATCGGTGGCAGCGTGGCACAGGGATTTGAGTGCCACGCTTTTTTATTTGCGTCGATGCTTTGCCAGCGGCTTCACAAAGCCGGGGTTTGGCCATCGCCCACCCGGCACGGCTTTGTTAGGTTCTGTCCTTGCCCATCATGGTGGCCCTATGCCATGGAACGACGCCTGACCGCCCTGATCTCCTGCCTGACCCTCGCCCTGGCCATGCCCGCCCTCGCGCCGGCTGCCGAAAAGGCGACCCTGACCAAGACCTCCGCCAAGAGCCCGGCCCGCAAGGGGCAGGTCAAGCTCAAGGTGCGCAATGCCAGCGAAGGCCGCATCTTCGAGGTTCGCAACGATTTCGACGTACCCGTGCGGGTCGAGCTGCGCCTGCAGCGCACCGTCAACGTGGCCGGTGCCGAGCGCCCGATCCGCCAGGTCATCGAGCCGCGCTCCACGGTGCAGCTGGCGGTGGTCCGCAAGCGCCAGCAGGGCTTTCCCATGCACTTCGAACAGGCCTTCAGCTACAGTCCGCAGCTGCCGGTCGGCACCCTGCCGCCGCTGGCGACGGATGTCGCGGGTGCTGCCGACAACGGCATCGGCTATGGTTACGCCTGGCCCTGGCGCCAGGGTGTCTACTACGTGACCCAGGGCGCGGGCGGCGATTTCAGTCACCACACGCCCAAGGGCCGCTATGCCGTGGACATCGCCATGCCCGAAGGCACGCCGATCAGCGCCGCCCGGGCCGGCACGGTGATCGACGTCGAAAACGGCCAGTTCGGCCATGGTCCCAACCCCTCCGGCAACTTCGTGCGCATCGCCCACGAGGACGGCAGCCAGAGCGCCTACCTGCACCTGCGCCGCGGTTCGGTCAAGGTGCGACCCGGCGAGCGGGTGGAGATCGGCACGCCCCTGGCGGAGTCGGGCAACACCGGTCGCAGCACCGGTCCCCACCTGCATTTCGTCGTCCAGGCCCACACGGGCGGTGAAATGGTCTCCATTCCCTTCCGTTTCGTGCGGCCGCTGGCGGCCCTGCCCAACATGGCGCTGGGCGACCGCTGAGTCCGCGCCTAAGGGCGTTCCAGACCGGCTGACGCCACCGGGCCCATCCAGGGCCCAGGCCCGCTGTCGCCGGTAGAAATCCCTTGGCAGGAACAGGCCTAGTGGCGTTATGCTATCACCACGCTATTTCCTCCAAGGCGCGGGCTCTACCGCGGCCTTTCCTTCCTTCAGGCTACGGATGCCGCCCCATGAAAGGATTCCTGGCCGCCCTGTGCGCCGGTGGGCGCAAGCGGGCTTTGCACCTGCTGGTCCTGCTGCTGATCGCCCTCGACGGCCAGGCGCAGGTGCTGCGGCTCGACGATCCGGCGCGCAGCTACGATCCCCGCCCGGCACTGGAGATTCTCAAGGCGCCCGCCAGTCTGACCTTTGCCGAGGCCGCCGCGCGCCCAAGCGGTGGCGAGGACGGCTGGCATGCGCCCGATGAGCTGGAAATGCTGCTCCATGACGGTCGCCAGGGCCTCTGGCTGCGCTTCGCCATCCAGGGCCGCGACGACCAGGCCTGGTGGCTGATTCCGACCTGGCCGGTGCTGGATCGCCTGGACCTGCGCACCCGCGCTGCCGATGGTCGCTGGAGTTCGCTGCAGCGCAGCGGCCTGGCGCTGCCGGCGACGCAACGGGCGCTGCCCGGGCGCCAGCTGATGTTCGCCCTGGCGCCGACGGCGGGCGCCGTGGAGGAGGTCTACCTGCGGCTGGATTCGCGGGAGACCTTCGTCCTGCCGCTGCGCCTGGTGACCCCGGCCACCTATCTGCGCGAGGCCCAGCAGGATGCCTGGCTGGTCGGCAGCTTCTTTGGCTGCCTGATCACCATCCTGCTGCTGACCCTCACGCTGTGGGGTTTCGGCCGCCGCTCGGGCTTTGGCTGGTACGCCCTCTATCTGCTCAGCGTCATCGGCTATCAGGCGGTCACCAGCGGCTATGGCGCCTGGCAACTCTGGCCGGAGAGCCCGGCCTTCGCCCTGCGCGCGCACCTGGCCTTCGCCGCCCTGTGCTTTCTGAGTGGCGGATTGTTCGTGCGCTATCTGCTCAGTCTCTATCACGGCGGTCGCTGGATCGATTTCGGCAATCGCCTGCTGATCGGCTACTGGAATGTGGCGCTGGTCGTCACGCTGATCTGGCCGGACCTGCTGAGCTTCCAGGAAATGCTCGGCATGATGGCGCTGAGTTGCCTGGGCCTGCTGGGCACCACCACCTACCTGGCGCTGCGCGGCAGCCGCATGGCGCTGTGGTTCAGCGCCGCCTGGGCCCTGCTGTTGCTGGGCAGCGCCATCCAGCTGCTGGCTGTGGCCGGCTGGCTGGCCGCGGACAGTCTGGCCTTCCATGGGCAGATGGCCGGTTTCGCCCTGGGCTTCGTGATGCTGTCGCTGGGGCTTACCGAGGGCCTGAGTCTGCAGCGGCGGGCGCGAATCGAGGCCCAACGACAGGCCCTGGAAGCCTCCACCGCCCTGGCCCGGGAGCGCGAGGCCTCCTTTGTCGAGCTGGAATTGCGGGTGGCGCTGCGCACCGTCGAGTTGCAGCAGGCCAAGGCCTCCCTGGAACGACTGAATCGCGAACTGCTGCACCAGAGCCAGACCGATCCCCTGACCGGACTCGGCAACCGCCGGTATTTCGAGCGACTCTTCCAGCAGGAGATCCGCCGCGCCATCCGTGCCGGACTGCCACTGGCGGTGCTGCTGGTGGACATCGACCACTTCAAGGCGGTCAACGACACCCATGGCCACACCCTGGGCGACGAATGCCTGAGGTGTGTGGCCGAGGTGTTGCGCCAGCACGTCCAGCGGGCGGGGGAGGTGGCGGCGCGCTATGGCGGCGAGGAATTCGTCATCGCCCTGCCCGGGAGCGACCAGGTCGCGGCCCGGACGCTGGCGGAGCGCATCCGCAAGGACGTGGCGGCGTTGGAATTGCAGACTGAGCACGGACGCCTGCGGCCGTCGATCAGCATCGGGGTCGCGGTGACCGTGCCGAGCAATCTCGAACACGGCCTGGGGCTCCTGGAAGACGCCGATCGGGCGCTCTACACGGCCAAGCGTGGCGGGCGCAATCGTGTCTGCCTGAGCGATAACCTGCCGGCGCTGGGCAGCGGACGCGGCTGAGGCCGCGCGCCCTCAGCGCTCTTCCGGTGGACGCCGGCGGACGTCCTTAGGATCCAGCTTGATGACCTTGGCCAGGACGATCTTGGGGCCCTTCATCTTCTTGACGATGATGCGCAGCCCTTCGGCCTCCAGCACCGTCTCCTCTTCCGGAACGCGCTTCAGGCTGTCGTAGATCAGCCCGGCCAGGGTCTCGGCCTCGACGTGATCCAGGTCGATGCCCAGCAGCCGCTCGACCTTGAACAGCGGGGTGTCGCCACGCACCAGCAGCTTGCCCGGCTGGTAGGCGACCACGCCGCGCTCGGTCTTGCGGTGTTCGTCCTGGATGTCGCCCACCAGCACCTCGAGCACGTCTTCCATGGTCAGGAAGCCGATGACCTTGTGGTCGGCTTCCTCCACCAGCACGAAGTGCGCGCCGCCGCGGCGGAACTGCTCCAGCAGGTCGGACAGCGGCATGTGCTTGGTCACCCGCTCCAGCGGATGCACCAGGTCGTCGAGATCGAAGGAGGCGGCTTCACTGTCCAGGCCGGCGATGGCCAGGAGCAGGTCCTTGATGTGCAGCACCCCGGTAAAGGTCTGGCTGTCTTCGTCATAGACCGGGTAGCGGCTGTACTTGGAGCGGCGGATCTGGGTGAGGATCTCGTCCAGGCTGGCCTTGCTGTCCAGGTAGATGAGGTCTTCGCGGGAATTGGCCCAGTCCACCACCTCCAGCTCGCCCAGCTCCACCGCCGAGGCCAGCACCCGGGCGTCCGGGTCGGTGGCACGGTTGGAGTGCAGGATCAGCTTGAGTTCGTCGCGGCTGTAGTGGTGCTCGTGGTGCGCGCCCGGCTCGCCCTGGCCGGCGATGCGCAGGATGCCGTTGGCGCTGGCGTTGAGCAGCCAGATGGCCGGGTACATCAGCCAGTAGAACAGGTACAGCGGCACCGCCGTCCACAGCGAGAGCAGGTCGGGCTTGCGGATCGCCCAGGACTTGGGCGCCAGCTCGCCGACCACGATGTGCAGGTAGGAGATGATGAAGAACGCCGAGAAGAAGGCGATGCCGTGGATCACCTCGGGGCTGCTGACGCCGACGGCGCCGAGCAGGGGTTCGAGCAATTCGGCGAAGGCCGGCTCGCCGACCCAGCCCAGGCCCAGGGAGGCCAGGGTGATGCCGAGCTGGCAGGCGGAGAGGTAGGCGTCGAGCTGGTTGTGCACCTTCTTGAGGATGCGCCCGCGCCAGCCATGCTTCTTGGCGATGGCTTCCACGCGGGTGGCGCGCAGCTTGACCATGGCGAACTCGGCGGCGACGAAGAAGCCGTTGAGCAGCACGAGGAAGAAGGCGAAGAATACGAGGCCGAGATCGGCGAACAACGTCGAGGCGAGACTGGTGGAAGGGTCCATTAGGGCCGAGAGCTGCAGAAAGGTCGGCTAAGCATGGGGGCGGGGCAGGGCAGTTGCAAGATGTTGCGCCCGCTGGAGGGACGGGGCGCACCCTGGGCTGACGGACAGTGGCTCTGGCGCCGATGTTTGCCGGCGGGCCTTTTTCGCTAGGTCCAGCCTTCCAGACGCATGGTGGCCCGCACCAGGCGCTGCTCTTCCTGCTCGATCTCGCGCAAGCTGTCCCTCACGCTGTGGATGTGCTCGCGGGCGGCGGCATGGGCTTCGTCGGGCAGGCGCTGGCTCACGGCGGCATAGAGGCGGGCATGCTGGGCGTCGATTTCGCGGCGCTGCGGTGGCCGATGATAGAGATTGGCGATGCAGGCGAACACCGAGCCCAGCAGCAACTCGTTGAGCGATTGCAGGGTGTGCACCAGCACCGGGTTGTGCGAGGCCTCGCTGATCGCCAGGTGGAAGGCGTGGTCGAGGCGGGCGTGGGTTTCCGCCGGCAGGCTGGCCGGGTCCTGGCAGGCGGCGCACAGCTCGTCGTAGCGGCGGCCGATGAGCACCAGGTCGGCGGTGGTGGCGCGCAGCGCGGCCAGGCGAGCGGCTTCGCCTTCCAGCAGGGCGCGGACTTCCAGCAGGTCATAGAGGGTGCGCGGCTGGCTGCTGAACAGGTGCAGCAGTGGATTCTCCGCCGCCGGCGCCGCCAGGCGGGCGACGAAGCTGCCCTGGCCGTGGCGGGTCTCGATGATGCCGCGGGCGCGCAGCAGCCCCAGGCCCTCGCGCAGGGCGGTACGGGAGACGCCGAGCTTGTCGCACAGGCGCCGCTCGGAGGGCAGCGGCTGGCCGACCTTGAGCACCCCGTCCACCACCAGCCGTTCGATCTGCTGGCTGACGTTCTCGGCAACGGGAAGGCGGGCGACAGGTGCGGACATAAGGATTTCCTGCTGGTATGACCACGAGGTTCCATCCTAGTGAGCCACCGGCGGGAATTGCCGTCAAGCAGGCTGAAACCTGCTACTCCTTTGGTCGAAGAGGGCGTAAAAACTGGTATGACCAGTGCGCTGGGTCATGGACGCCCTGGTTGCAGTCGGGGTACAACAAAGCCTTTCCAGCCAGAACAACAACAATGGCGGTTACCCGATGAGCCTGGTCTACGACGAACGTCTCGACGGCGCCTTGCCCCGCCCGGACAAGGCGCAACTGCTGCAGCGGTTGCGTGCCGAACTGCCCGAGCACTGCCTGCTGCACGACAGGGAAGACCTCAAACCCTATGAGTGCGATGGCCTCGCGGCCTATCGCACCACGCCGCTGCTGGTGGTGCTGCCGGAAACGGTGGAGCAGGTGCAGGCGACCCTGCGCCTCTGCCATGAGCTGAACGTGCCCCTGGTGGCGCGCGGTGCCGGCACCGGTCTCTCCGGCGGCGCCCTGCCACTGGAGCAGGGCGTGCTGCTGGTGATGGCGCGCTTCAATCGCATCCTCGACGTGGACCCCGATGGCCGCCGTGCCCGGGTCCAGCCCGGGGTGCGCAACCTGGCCATCTCCCAGGCCGCGGCGCCCCACGACCTCTACTACGCCCCCGATCCCTCGTCGCAGATCGCCTGTTCCATCGGCGGCAACGTGGCCGAGAACGCCGGCGGCGTGCACTGCCTGAAATACGGCCTGACCGTGCACAACGTGCTGGCGGTGGAGGTCGTCACCCTGGAGGGCGAGCGCCTGACCCTGGGCAGCGCCGCCCTGGACAGTCCCGGCTTCGACCTGCTGGCCCTGTTCACCGGCTCCGAGGGCCTGCTCGGGGTGGTGGTGGAGGTGACCGTCAAGCTCCTGCCCAAGCCGCCCTGTGCCCGGGTGGTGATGGCCAGCTTCGCCGACATCGAGCGCGCCGGGGCGGCGGTGGCCGACATCATCGCCGCCGGCATCATCCCCGGCGGCCTGGAGATGATGGACAACCTGACCTTAAGAGCCGCCGAGGACTTCATCCACGCCGGCTACCCGGTGGACGCCGCGGCCATCCTGCTCTGCGAGCTGGACGGGGTGGAAGCCGACGTGGCCGCCGACATCGAGCGCGTCAGCAGCCTGCTGGCGGCCGCCGGCGCCACCGAGATCCGCCTGGCCCGCGACGAGGCCGAGCGGCAGAAATTCTGGGCGGGACGCAAGAACGCCTTTCCCGCGGTGGGGCGGCTGTCGCCCGACTACTACTGCATGGACGGCACCATCCCGCGCCGCGCCCTGCCCGAGGTCCTGCGTGGCATCGAGGCGCTGTCGGCGGAATACGGCCTGGCGGTGGGCAATGTCTTCCACGCCGGCGACGGCAACCTGCATCCGCTGATCCTCTTCGATGCCAATAGGCCCGGCGAGCTGGAGCAGGCCGAGGCCCTGGGCGGGCGCATCCTCGACCTCTGCGTGGCGGTGGGCGGCACCATCACCGGCGAACACGGCGTGGGTCGGGAAAAGATCAATGCCATGTGCACCCAGTTCCAGTCCGGCGAACTGCTCTTCTTCCACGCGGTGAAGGCCGCCTTCGACGCTCCCGGGCTGCTCAATCCCGGCAAGAACGTGCCGACCCTGCAGCGCTGCGCCGAATTCGGTGGCCTGCACGTGCATCGTGGCCAGCTGCCCCACCCCGAACTGGAGCGCTTCTGATGGACAGCCTGGAACTGCTCCTCGACCAGGTCCGCGAGGCCCTGGTCCGTCGCCAGCCGCTGCGCATCCATGGCGGCGACACCAAGGCCCACCTGGGGCGTGCCGTTGAGGGCGAGCCGCTGGACGTCAGTGGCCACCGCGGTCTGGTGCACTACGACCCCACCGAGCTGGTGGCCACGGTCCGTACCGGCACGCCGCTGGCCGAACTCAATGCCGCCCTGGCCGAGCGGGGGCAGATGCTGCCCTGCGAGCCGCCACGGCTGGGGGAGGGCGCCACGGTCGGTGGCACCCTGGCCTGCGGCCTCTCCGGTCCGCGCCGGCCCTGGGCCGGCAGCCTGCGGGATTTCGTCCTGGGCACCCGCTTGATCACCGGCACCGGCGAGCACCTGAGATTTGGTGGCGAGGTGATGAAGAATGTCGCCGGCTACGACGTCTCCCGGCTGCTGGCCGGTAGCCAGGGTTGCCTGGGGGTGATCACCGAGGTGTCCTTCAAGGTGCTGCCCCGGCCGCGTTGCAGCCAGAGTCTGAGCCTGGAGCTGGACGCCGCGCGCGCCCTGCAGCGCCTGGCCGTCTGGGGCCGCGAAGCCCTGCCGATCTCGGCGGCCTGCCATGACGGGCAGCGGCTGCAGCTGCGCCTGGAGGGCGGCGAGGGCTCGGTGCGCTCGGCTGTCGATCGCCTGGGCGGTGAAGCCCTGGGCGAGACGTTCTGGGACGCGCTCAACGAACAGCGGCTGGCCTTCTTCGACGACCCCAGGCCGCTGTGGCGGCTGTCGGTACCGGTCAATACCCCGCTGCTGGAGCTGCCCGGCAGCCTCTTGCTGGACTGGGGCGGTGCCCAGTACTGGCTCAAGAGCGATGCCCCGGCCACGGTCCTGCGCGAGATCGCCGAGCGTGCCGGTGGCCATGCGCTGTGCTACACGCCGGACGTCGAGCGCGAGGCCCAGCATCCGCTGCCCGCCGCGCTGCTCGACTATCACCGCCGCCTCAAGGCGCGCCTGGACCCCCAGGGGATCTTCAATCCGGGTCGGCTGTACGCCGGGCTGTAGGGGAAAGACGTCATGCAAACCAATCTGAGTCCCGCCGCCCGTGAACTGCCCCGCGCCGCCGATGCCGAGCGGGTGCTGCGCAGCTGCGTGCACTGCGGCTTCTGCAACGCCACCTGCCCGACCTACCAGTTGCTCGGCGACGAGCTGGACGGGCCGCGTGGGCGCATCTATCTGATCAAGGGCATGCTCGAAGGCGGCGAGGTCAGCGAGAAGACCCGCGAACACCTCGACCGCTGCCTGACCTGCCGCAACTGCGAGACCACCTGTCCCTCGGGCGTCTCCTACCACGAATTGCTCGACATCGGCCGTGCCGAGGTGGAGCGCCGAGTGCCGCGGCCGCTGGGCCAGCGCCTGCTGCGCGCCGGGCTGCGCCAGGTGCTGCCGCAGCCCTGGCTGTTCGGCGCCCTGCTGAAAGGTGGCCAGGCGCTGAAGCCGCTGCTGCCAGCCGGCGTCCAGGCCAAGCTGCCGGCGCGCATCGCCGCCCCGGGCGTACGCCCGGCACCGCGCCATGCCCGGCGCATGCTGATCCTCGAAGGCTGCGTGCAGCCGGGGCTGTCGCCCAATACCAATGCCGCCACCGCGCGGGTGCTGGATCGCCTCGGCATCAGCCTGGACACCGCGCCCCGCGCCGGTTGCTGTGGCGCGGTGGACTATCACCTCAATGCCCAGGAAGCCGGCCTCGATCGCGCCCGGCGCAATATCGATGCCTGGTGGCCAGCGCTGCAGGGCGGCGCCGAAGCCATCATCCAGACCGCCAGCGGCTGCGGCGCCTTCGTCAAGGAGTACGCCAGCCTGCTCAAGGACGACCCGGCCTATGCCGCCAAGGCGCGGGAAGTCTCGGCGCGCACCCGTGACCTGGTGGAGGTGCTGCGCGAGCTGCCGCTGGAAGAGCTGCAGCTGCAGGACACCCCGCGGCTGGCCTTCCATTGCCCCTGCACCCTGCAGCACGCCCAGCGCCTCGGTGGCGCCGTGGAAGGCGTCCTGCAGCGCCTCGGCTTTCCGCTGGCGCCGGTGCCGGACGGTCACCTCTGCTGCGGTTCGGCCGGCACCTATTCGCTGACCCAGCCGGACTTGTCGCGGCGGCTGCGTGACGCCAAGCTCGATGCCCTGGAGAGTGGTCATCCCGAGGTGATCGCCACCGCCAACATCGGTTGCCAGAGCCATCTCGACGGCGCCGGGCGCACCCCGGTGCGCCACTGGATCGAAATCCTCGACGCGGCCCTGGCCGCTCCGACCCAACCCTGAACCCTGGAGGCCCCATGAACACCAAAGCCGTGCTCACCCTTGCCGAGATCAACACGCTGCTGGCCGCCGGTCGCGCCGAAGCCGAACGCCAGGGCTGGGCCGTGTGCATCGCCGTGGCCGATGACGGCGGCCATCCGCTGGCATTGTTGCGCCTCGACGGCGCCGCGCCCAACAGCGCCTACATCGCCCCGGAAAAGGCCCGCAGCGCCGCCCTGGCACGCAAGGAGTCCAAGGTGCTGGAAGAGATGATCAACAACGGCCGCACCGCCTTTCTCAGCGCTCCGCTGATGCAGGGCATGCTCGAAGGCGGGGTACCCATCCTGGTGGACGGCCAGGTGGTGGGCGCGGTTGGCGTCTCCGGCGTCAAGGCCCCGGAAGATGCGCAGGTCGCCAAGGCCGCCATCGCGGCACTGGGTTAACCCTCTCTCGACAGTTTCGTTATCAAGGAAAGCCATCATGACCGACCGCACTACCTTGGGCCGCCTGCAGGTGGCCACCGAACTGCAGCGTTTCATCGACGAGGAAGTGCTGCCCGGCACCGGGCTCGACACCGCCGCCTTCTGGTCGGGCGTGGACACCCTGGTGCACGAGCTGGCGCCGCGCAATCGCGAACTGCTGGCCGAGCGTGATCGCCTGCAGGTGGAGCTGGACACCTGGCACAGCGCCCATCCCGGCCCGGTCACCGATCTGCCCGCCTACCAGGCCTTCCTCGAAGGCATCGGCTATCTGCAACCGGTCCCCGGCCAGGTGCAGGCCTCGACCTCCGGCGTCGACCACGAGATCGCCGAGCAGGCCGGTCCGCAGCTGGTGGTGCCGGTGCTCAACGCCCGCTACGCCCTGAACGCCGCCAACGCGCGCTGGGGTTCGCTGTACGACGCCCTCTATGGCACCGACGCCCTGCCCGAGAGCGAGGGCGCCGAGCGCGGCAAGGGCTACAACCCCACCCGCGGCGCCAAGGTGGTGGCCTTCGCCCGCCAGGTGCTGGACGGCGTGGCGCCCCTGGCCAGTGGCTCGCACAAGGACGCCACCGCCTACCGCATCCAGGACGGTCGCCTGGTGGTGGATCTCAGGAGCGGCACCAGCGAACTGGCCGATCCGGCTGTCTTCGTCGGCTACCAGGGCGATGCCGCGGCGCCGTCCGCGGTGCTGTTGCGCCATAACGGCCTGCACCTGGAGATCCAGATCGACCGCACCAGCACCATCGGCAAGACCGACGCCGCCGGGGTCAAGGACCTGCTCATGGAAGCCGCGGTCAGCACCATCATGGACCTGGAAGACTCCATCGCCGCGGTGGACGCCGCCGACAAGGTCTTGGCCTATCGCAACTGGCTGGGCCTGATGAAGGGCGACCTGGCCGAGGAGGTCAGCAAGGGCGGTGAGACCTTTACCCGTCGCCTCAACCCCGATCGCGAGTACCAGGGCGCCGACGGCCAGCCGCTGAGCCTGCACGGGCGCTCGCTGCTGTTCATCCGCAACGTCGGCCACCTGATGACCAATCCGGCGGTGCTGCTGGAGGACGGTCGCGAGATCCCCGAAGGCATCCTCGACGCCCTGGTCACCGTGACCATCGCCATGCACGACCTCAAGCGCCAGGGCAACTCCCGCAGCGGCTCGGTGTACATCGTCAAACCCAAGATGCACGGCCCGGCCGAGGTGGCCTTCGCCGTGCAGCTGTTCGACCGCGTCGAGACCCTGCTGGGGCTGCCGGCCAACACCGTCAAGCTGGGCATCATGGACGAGGAGCGCCGCACCAGCGTCAACCTCAAGGCCTGCATCGCCGCCGCCGCTGCGCGGGTGGCCTTCATCAACACCGGCTTCCTCGACCGCACCGGTGACGAGATGCACACCGCCATGCTGGCCGGGCCCATGCTACGCAAGGGCGACATGAAAACCTCGAAGTGGATCACCGCCTACGAGCGCAACAACGTGCTGGTGGGCCTGGCCTGCGGCCTGCGTGGCAAGGCGCAGATCGGCAAGGGCATGTGGGCCATGCCCGATCTGATGGCGGCCATGCTGGAACAGAAGATCGGTCATCCCAAGGCCGGCGCCAACACCGCCTGGGTACCGTCGCCCACCGCCGCCGTGCTGCACGCCCTGCATTACCACCAGGTCAACGTCCAGCAGGTGCAGCAGGAGCTGGAACGCAGCGACGTCGACGCCGCCCGTGGCGAATTGCTCGCCGGGCTGCTCAGCGTGCCGGTGGCCGAGTCGCCGGACTGGTCCGCCGAAGCCATCCAGCAGGAACTGGACAACAACTGCCAGGGTATCCTCGGCTACGTGGTGCGCTGGGTCGACCAGGGCGTGGGCTGCTCCAAGGTGCCCGACATCCATGACGTCGGCCTGATGGAAGACCGCGCCACCCTGCGCATCTCCAGCCAGCATATCGCCAACTGGCTGCACCATGGCGTGGTCACGGCCGCACAGGTGGACGAGACCCTGCAGCGCATGGCCAAGGTGGTCGACGGCCAGAACGCCGGCGATGCGCTCTACGAACCCATGGCCGGCCACTTCGACAGCTCCTACGCCTACCGCGCCGCCCGCGACCTCATCTTCAAGGGCCGCGAGCAGCCCAGCGGCTACACCGAGCCGCTGCTGCACGCCTGGCGCCTGAAGAAGAAAGCCGGCGCCTGATCCGGCCGGGGCACCCGTCCGGTGCGGGCGGGTGCCGCTTGCCTAGGCAGCGGCACCGGTGGTCCTCCGACCACCGCCTCTTCCCTTGCCACTGGCGAATTTTTATACTATCGGGTCCCCCGTTCCCGGGATCATCATCGCCACGAGGAAGACCATGGCCCGCGTTACTGTCGAAGACTGCCTGGACAACGTAGACAACCGATTCGAGCTGGTCATGCTCGCCACCAAGCGCTCGCGCCAGCTGGCCACCGGCGGCAAGGAGCCCAAGGTACCGTGGGACAACGACAAGCCCACCGTCGTCGCCCTGCGCGAGATCGCCGAAGGCCTGGTCGACGAAGAGGTCATCCGTCTGGATGACATCGTCGAAGAAGAGCCGCTGTTTGCCGCTTTCGAAGTCAACGAAGAAGCGGACGGCGAGGCCCTCTAAGCCATGGCCGCCGAGCCTGCGTATGGTGACGCCCGCCCGACCGGCATCGATTTGCTGGCCGAGCGTCTGGCGGACTACCTGACCCCCGACCAGGTCAATCTGGTCAGGCGGGCCTACTACTACGCCGAGCAGGCTCACGATGGGCAGCGCCGCCGCAGCGGCGAGCCCTATGTCACCCATCCGCTGGCCGTCGCCAACATCCTCGCCGACATGCACATGGACCATCAGAGCCTGATGGCGGCCATGCTGCACGACGTGATCGAGGACACCGGTATCGCCAAGGAAGCCCTGGTCGCCCAGTTCGGCGAAACGGTGGCGGAGCTGGTGGACGGGGTCAGCAAGCTGACCCAGATGAAGTTCGAGACCAAGGCCGAGGCCCAGGCGGAGAACTTCCAGAAGATGACCATGGCGATGTCCAAGGACATCCGCGTCATCCTGGTCAAGCTGGCCGACCGGCTGCACAACATGCGCACCCTGGACGCCATGCCGCCGGACAAGAGCCGGCGCATCGCCAAGGAAACCCTGGAAATCTACGCGCCCATCGCCAACCGGCTGGGCATGCACGATTTCTACGTGGAATTCGAGGATCTGGGCTTCCGCGCCATGCACCCGATGCGCGCCGAACGCATCCAGCGGGCGGTCAAGACCGCGCGGGGCAATCGCCGCGAGATCCTCGGCAAGATCCAGGAATCCCTGGCCAACTGCCTGGCCCGCGACGGCCTGGACGGCGAGGTGGTCGGACGCGAAAAGCACCTGCACAGCATCTACCAGAAGATGCGCGGCAAGCGTAAGTCGTTCAACGAGATCATGGACGTCTACGGCTTCCGCATCATCGTCGACAAGGTCGACACCTGCTACCGGGTACTCGGCGCGGTCCACAACCTCTACAAGCCGTTCCCGGGGCGCTTCAAGGACTACATCGCCATCCCCAAGGCGAACGGCTACCAGTCCCTGCACACCACCCTGTTCGGCATGCACGGCGTGCCCATCGAGATCCAGATCCGCACCCGCGAGATGGAAGAGATGGCCAACAACGGCATCGCCGCCCATGGCCTGTACAAGGCCGGCGGCGACGAGCCGCGCGCCAGCCACCTGCGCGCGCGCCAGTGGGTGAAGGGCATCCTCGAGTTGCAGCAACGCGCGGGCAACTCCCTGGAATTCATCGAGAACGTGAAGATCGACCTCTTTCCCGACGAGGTCTACGTCTTCACGCCCAAGGGTCGCATCATGGAGCTGCCCAAGGGCTCCACGGCCGTGGACTTCGCCTACGCGGTGCACACCGATGTGGGCAACAGCTGCATCGCCTGCCGCATCAATCGCCGCTTGGCGCCGCTGTCGCAGCCGCTGGGCAGCGGCGAGACGGTGGAGATCGTCACCGCGCCCGGTGCCCGGCCCAATCCGGCCTGGCTCAACTTCGTGGTCACCGGCAAGGCGCGCACCAACATCCGCCACGCGCTCAAGCAGCAGCGGCGTTCCGAGTCCATCAGCCTTGGCGAGCGCCTGCTGAATAAGGCGCTGTCGGGCTTTGGCACCCAGCTGTCGAAGATCTCGCCGATGCGCATCCTCTCGGTGCTGGGCGAGTACAAGGGCGTGGTGCTGGAAGACCTGCTCGAAGAGATCGGCCTGGGCAATCGCATGGCCTACGTGGTGGCGCGGCGCCTGGTGTCCGGCAGCGAGCAGGAAGAGCCGCTGGAGCCGCAGCCCGGCACCACGCCCCAGGGACCGCTGGCCATCCGTGGCTCCGAAGGCCTGGTGATCAGCTACGCCAAGTGCTGCACGCCGATTCCGGGCGATCCCATCGTCGGCCACCTGTCGGCCGGCAAGGGCATGGTGATCCACCTGGAAAACTGTCGGAACATCGCTGAATTCCGGCACAACAGCGAAAAATGCATCGTGCTCAACTGGGCCAAGGACGTCACCGGCGAATTCAGCGTCGAGTTGCGCGTCCAGCTGGAGCACCAGCGCGGCCTGATCGCCATGCTGGCCAACAATGTCACCGCGGTGGACGCCAACGTCGAGAAGATCGGCATGAACGAGCGCGACGGCCGGGTCAGTGTGGTCCAGCTGGTGGTCAGCGTGCGCGATCGCGTGCACCTGGCGCGGGTGATCAAGAAGCTGCGCACGCTCAAGGGCGTGGCCGGTATCACTCGGGTTCGCAGCTGAGGTTGCAGTAGGTCGCCACGGGCTTGCAGAATCGGCCCTTTCCCGCACAGGAGCGACCCATGAGCAAGCAAGTGATCCACACCGACAAGGCGCCCGCCGCCATTGGCACCTATTCCCAGGCGATCAAGGTCGGTGACACCGTCTATCTCTCCGGGCAGATCCCGCTCAACCCGACCAGCATGGAGCTGGTGGACGGCTTCGAAGCCCAGGTGGTCCAGGTCTTCGAGAATCTCAAGTCCGTCGCCGAAGCCGCCGGTGGTTCCCTGGCCGACATCGTCAAGCTGAACATCTTCCTGATCGACCTTGCGCACTTCGCCACCGTCAACGAAATCATGGGGCGCTACTTCCAGCAGCCGTATCCGGCGCGCGCCGCCATCGGCGTGGCGGCCCTGCCCAAGGGCTCCCAGGTGGAAATGGATGGGGTGCTGGTGCTGGGTTGATCCCGGCACAGGACTCGTAGGTTGGGCTGAGCGCAGCGAGGCCCAATAATAGAGCGTGCTGATGGCTCGCCTTGTTGGGCTTCGACGATGGAGCCGTCTCAACCCAACCTACGGGGTATCACGGCTGCAGCGGTGGCTTACCGAGCTAGTGGATGGTCGTAGGTTGGGTTGAGCGCAGCGAAGCCCAACAATAAAGCGCGCTGATGGCTCGGCCTGTTGGGCTTCGACGATGAAGCCGTCTCAGCCCAACCTACGGAATCATCGTGGCCCCATCGGTGGGCCGCGATGGCCCCAAAACGAAAAAAGCCGACCGTCTCGCGACGGTCGGCTTTTTTATGCCTGCCTGTTTAGGCCGGGATGGACTTGATCTTCGGCATCCGCGCCCAGCAACGGTGCTTGGCGATGGCGGCGAAGAAGTCCTGCTGCACCGCCTTGAAGTCGCCGCCGGTGAGCAGCGCCTCGTCGGGGCTCAGATAGACCGCCTTGAGCAGCTGTTCGGCTTCGCCGGTGAGGGCGATGGCCTTGAGGTGCTTGTAGGCTTCCAGCAGGTAGTGCTTGATCACGCCGTCGTCGAGCATGGCCTTGACGCTCTCGGCGCCGCCCGGCACATAGACCGCGTCCAGCGCCACCGAAGGCATGCCCTCGGCCGAGCCATCCACGGCCACTTCGCTGCCGTCGGCCGCCTTGACCGGGCCGGCGGTGGGGCCGAGCACCTTCACGTGGGCACCTTCGGCCTTGAGCGCCTGCTTGATGGCCGCCACTTCGCTGGCGATGACGCCGTCACCCACCAGTACCGCCACCTTGAAGCCCTTGATGTTGCCGGACAGCAGGTTGAGCTGGCTCAGCGCCGGCGACTTGTCGATGGACACCTTGCGCGGCTGCACGGTGGGCGCGGTGGGTGGGGTCACGCCGATCTTCTTGGCGACCTTCTGCGCCAGTTCCAGATCGATGTTGGCCAGGATCTCGTTGACCTGCCGCTCGCGGATCCACATCCGCTCGACCTTGCCCAGCTCGAAGCTGTAGGCATCGGCGACGTGCGACTGTTCGGCTTCCGACAGGCTGTTGTAGAACAGCGTGGCCTGGGAGAAGTGGTCGCCGAAGGTTTCGCTGCGCTCGCGCACCTTGTGGCCGTCGATACGCTCGTAGTAACTCTCGAAACCGCCATCCTGGGGCGCCGGCGCGGTCTCCTTGGGCCAGCCGCCATCGATGGAGTTGGGCTCGTAGGAGGCACGACCCTTGTCGATGGTCATGCGGTACTTGGCGTCGCGCT
Organism: Pseudomonas sp. PS02302; assembly: GCF_029959585.1. Classification (NCBI taxonomy): domain Bacteria; kingdom Pseudomonadati; phylum Pseudomonadota; class Gammaproteobacteria; order Pseudomonadales; family Pseudomonadaceae; genus Pseudomonas; species Pseudomonas sp. PS02302. Next base: position 10,669 of record NZ_JASCON010000068.1, on the reverse strand, counting down.
GGCCGTTGTGGTTCGGCACCACCGGGCGATTGACCGGCAGTTCGTGGAAGTTCGGTCCGCCGAGGCGGCTGATCTGGGTGTCGGTGTAGGAGAACAGCCGACCCTGCAGCAGGGGGTCGTTGCTGAAGTCGATGCCGGGCACGACGTGGCCGGGACAGAAGGCCACCTGCTCGGTCTCGGCAAAGTAGTTGTCCGGGTTGCGGTTGAGCACCAGCTTGCCCAGCGGAGTGATGGGCACCAGCTCCTCGGGGATGATCTTGGTGGCGTCGAGGATGTCCCAGTCGAATTTGTGCTCGTCTTCCTCGGGGATGATCTGCACACCGAATTCCCACTCGGGATAGTCACCGGCCTCGATGGCTTCCCAGAGGTCGCGGCGGTGGGCATCGGTGTCCTTGCCGGCCAGTTTCTGGGCTTCGTCCCACACCAGGGAACGTACGCCACCGGCGGGTTTCAGGTGGATCTTGACGAAGACGCCCTTGCCGGCGGTGTTGATCATGCGGAAGGTGTGGATACCGAACCCCTGCATGCTGCGCAGGTTCACCGGGATGGCGCGGTCGGTCATGGTCCAGAGCACCATGTGCGCCGACTCCGGCACCAGGGAGACAAAGTCCCAGAAGGTGTCGTGGGCGCTGCCGCCGGTGGGGATCTCGTTGTGTGGCTCGGGCTTCACCGCGTGGACGAAGTCCGGGAATTTGATGGCGTCCTGGATAAAGAAGACCGGCATGTTGTTGCCGACCATGTCCCAGTTGCCTTCCTCGGTATAGAACTTGATGGCGAAGCCGCGCACGTCACGCACGCTGTCGCCGGAGCCGCGCGGGCCCTGCACGGTGGAGAAGCGCACGAACACCGGAGTCTGGTGGTTGGGATCGCGGAAGAGGGCGGCCTTGGTCAGGTCGGACCAGTCCTGGTAGGGCTGGAAGTAGCCGTAGGCGCCGGTGCCCCGGGCGTGGACGATACGCTCCGGGATGCGCTCGTGGTCGAAGTGGGTGATCTTCTCCCGCATGATGAAATCTTCGAGCAGGGAGGGCCCGCGGGTGCCGGCGCGCAGCGAATTCTGGTTGTCGGCGATCTTCACGCCGTGGTTGGTACGCAGTGCCTGGCCGGTGGCGTCCGAACGGAATTGCTCCAGTTGCTCGATCTTCTTCGAGGTGTTCTGGCGATCCGGGGTGTCGGTGCCGGCGAGTTCACTCTTGGGGGGCGTAGCCATGGAGTCCTCATCAGGCGCCTGGAGGGCGCTCTTTGCGTCCCCTACGGAATGTGGGGCGAATTCAGGCAGTCCTTTAGTGACTAGCCGCCGCAAGCCGACGTTCCGTCACGCGGCCGCGAAGCGACGGGCTGTTTCCCCGGCGAGGCGACGGCCGATGGCTGGCCATATGCCTTTATTGGCTTGATACCCGACAACAAGTGCTAAGCAGATATAAGCGCGCGCGTTAAACTGCGCGGCTGGATACCCTCCTGTTGTCTGACGATTCACTCAAGGTTTTCCCATTGATCGAATTCCACGCTGTCCACAAGACGTACCGCACGCGCGGTCGCGAGGTCGCGGCGCTCCAGCCGGTCGACCTGAGGATCGAAGCCGGCGAGATCTTCGGCCTGATCGGCCATTCCGGCGCCGGCAAGAGCACCCTCTTGCGCCTGATCAACCGTCTCGAAGCCCCCAGCGGCGGTCGCCTGCAGGTCGATGGCGCCGAGGTCACCACCCTGGGCTCGACCGAGCTGCGCGATTTCCGCCGCCGCATCGGCATGATCTTCCAGCACTTCAACCTGCTTTCGTCCAAGACCGTGGCGGCCAACGTGGCCCTGCCGCTGGAACTGGCCGGCGGCCGCTCGCGGGCGCAGATCGCCCAGCGCGTCGAGGAACTGCTGGCGCGGGTCGGCCTGTCCGACCAGGCGCGCAAGTACCCGGCGCAACTCTCCGGCGGCCAGAAGCAGCGCGTCGGCATCGCCCGCGCCCTGGCCACCGAGCCGAAGATCCTGCTCTGCGACGAGGCCACCAGCGCCCTCGATCCCCAGACCACCGCCCAGGTGCTGCAACTGCTCGCCGAACTCAATCGCGAACTGGGCCTGACCATCGTGCTGATCACCCATGAAATGGACGTGATCCGCCGCGTCTGCGATCGCGTCGCGGTGCTCGATGGCGGCGCCGTGGTGGAGCAGGGCACCGTCGCCGATGTCTTCCTGCACCCGCAGCACCCCACCACCCGCCGCTTCGTGTTCGAGGCCGAGCATCAGGACGAGACCGAACTGGCCGACGCCTATGCCCATGTCGAAGGCCGCATCCTGCGGCTGACCTTTCGCGGCGAAGCCACCTATGCACCGCTGCTGGGCCATGTCGCCCGGGAGACCGGTGTGGATTACAGCATTCTCGGCGGTCGCATCGACCGCATCCGGGACGAGCCCTATGGCCAGCTCACCATCGCCCTGGTGGGCGGTGACCTGGATGCCGCCCTGGCTCGCTTCCAGGCCGCCGACGTCACCGTGGAGGTCCTGCGCTGATGGACGAACTCTTCAGCAACATCGACTGGGCCGAGATCTGGCAGGCGACCCAGGACACCCTGGCCATGCTTGGCTGGTCCATGCTCTTCACCCTGATCCTCGGCCTGCCGCTGGGCGTGCTGCTGTTCCTTACCAGCCGCCGCCAGCTGCTGGAGCAGCCGCTGGTCTACGGCATCCTCTCCTTCGTGGTCAACGTGCTGCGCTCGGTGCCCTTCATCATCCTGCTGATCCTGATGATCCCCATCACGGTCTGGCTGATCGGCACCTCGCTGGGCGTCGAGGGCGCCATTCCGCCGCTGGTGGTGGGCGCCGCGCCCTTCTTTGCCCGGCTGGTGGAAACCGCCCTGCGCGAGGTCGACCGCGGCATCATCGAGGCTACCCAGGCCATGGGCGCCAGTCTCTGGCAGATCGTCACCCGCACCCTGTTGCCCGAGGCCCTGCCCGGGCTGATTGCGGCCACCACCGTCACCGCCATCGCCCTGGTGTCCTACACCGCCATGGCCGGGGTGATCGGCGGCGGCGGCCTCGGCGATCTGGCCATCCGTTTCGGTTACCAGCGCTTCCAGACCGACGTCATGGTGGTCACGGTGCTCTTGCTGCTGGTGCTGGTCCAGGTACTGCAGATGGTCGGCGATCGCCTCGTCGCCCATTTCAGTCGTCGTTGATTCAGGCTTCATCCACTCGAAGGTTTTGCACAAGGAAAATCCCCGATGTCGCTGAAACGTACCCTGCTGTCCCTGGCCTTCGGCCTGGGTGTCGCCACCGCCGCCCAGGCCGCCGAGACCCTGACCGTCGCGGTCAATCCGGTTCCCCATGCGGAGATCCTGGAATTCATCAAGCCGCAGCTGGCCAAGGAAGGCGTGGACCTCAAGATCAAGGTCTTCACCGACTACATCCAGCCCGATCGCCAGACCGATCAGAAGCAGGTGGATGCCAACTACTTCCAGACCAAACCCTATTACGCCAGCTACCAGAAGAGCAATCCGAGCAGCGACCAGGTGCCGGTGGTGGCGGTGCACGTCGAGCCCTTCGGTGCCTACTCGCAGAAGATCAAGGACATCAAGGAGCTCAAGGACGGCGCCACCGTGGCCATCCCCAACGATCCGAGCAACTCCGGTCGCGCGCTGCTGCTGATCGCCAAGCAGGGCCTGATCACCCTGAAGGATCCGAGCAACGTCACCGCCACCCCGCGTGACGTCGTCGAGAATCCCAAGCACCTCAAGTTCAAGGAGCTGGAAGCCGCGACCCTGCCGCGGGTGCTGAACCAGGTCGACCTGGCGCTGATCAACGCCAACTACGCCCTGGAAGCCAAGCTGGTGCCGACCAAGGATGCCCTCTTCATCGAGAGCGGCGAGTCGCCCTACGCCAACCTGCTCTACACCCGCGCCGACAAGGCCAACGACCCGGCCATCCAGAAGCTGGCCAAGGCCCTGACCACCCCCGAGGTGAAGCAATTCATCGAGAAGAAGTACCAGGGCGCCGTCGTTCCCGCGTTCTGAGCCTCAGCTCCACCGCCGTCGACGCCCGCAGAGGCGCCGACGGTTCCACCCCGCTTTAGGAAACTGCCATGAAGAAATTGCTCGCCACCGCCGCCCTGCTGGCCGCCAGCCTGAGCGCCCACGCCGCCGAGACCCTCAGCGTCGCCGCCACCCCGGTGCCCCACGCCGAGATCCTCGAATTCGTCAAACCCCAGCTGGCCAAGGAAGGGGTGGACCTGCAGATCAAGGTCTTCACCGACTACGTGCAGCCCAACCTGCAGGTGGCCCAGAAGCGCCTGGACGCCAATTTCTTCCAGCACCAGCCCTACCTGGATGAATTCAACAAGAGCCGTGGCACCGACCTGGTGACCGTCGCCCAGGTCCACGTCGAGCCCTTCGGCATCTACTCGCAGAAGATCAAGAAGCTCGACGAAGTCCGCGAAGGCGCCGTCGTGGCCATCCCCAGCGATGCCACCAATGGCGGCCGCGCCCTGCTGCTGCTGGAGAAGGCCGGGCTGATCAAGCTCAAGGACAGCGCCAACATCCTCGCCACGCCCAAGGACATCGCCGAGAATCCCAAGCAGCTCAAGTTCAAGGAGCTGGAAGCCGCGACCCTGCCGCGCGTGCTGAATCAGGTCGACCTGGCGCTGATCAACACCAACTACGCCCTGGAAGCCAAGCTCAACCCGACCCAGGACGCCCTGCTGCTGGAAGGCAAGGAATCGCCCTACGCCAACATCCTGGTCGCCCGCCCGGACAACAAGGACAGCGACGCCGTGCAGAAGCTGGCCAAGGCGCTGAACACCCCGGCGGTGAAGCAGTTCATCGAAGAGAAGTACCAGGGTGCCGTGGTGCCGGCGTTCTGAGCGCCGCCTGACGCTGCCTGACAGGAAAAACGCCGGCCCAGTGCCGGCGTTTTTCATGGGGCTCAGCGGCGTTTCAGAGGTATGACGCCCATCCCCAGACCAAAGGGCCGAAAGACCGCCTGCAGCGTCGCCAGGGTGGGATTGCCTTCGTCCTGCTCCAGTTGCCGTAGGGTGCGCAGCGAGATACGGGCCATGCGCGCGAAGTCGGTCTGGGTAAGGCCGGTGATCTCGCGGCGCAGGCGCCGGACACCGGCGCCCAGGCTCAGGCGTCCACTCTGTAATCCCTCACGGATATCATCCAGCGTACGTTGCCGCCGCTCTTGATCGTCAAGGCTCATAGCAGCCCTGCCTCGCGCAGATGGCTATCCAGGCGCCGCAGCGGAATTTGCGGATGCTCCCAGGTAGTCTGCGGCAACACCGGCCGCAGTAGGTCCGGCAGGGCACGGAGCACCTCGGCGCTCTTCTTGAGGGCATCCCACAGCCGTTCCGGATCGTCCCACTCGGCCAGTAGCCGACAGGCTGCATGCCAATCGACAACGCCGGCCTGTTCGACGGGCATGGGCCATTTGCTGGTTCGGGTGATGCCTTGTTCGTCCATAACCATGGGGGCGAGGTCGTACAGGGGGGCCAGACGAACACCACGCTCATCGCGCAGGATGGCGGTATTGCGACCGTGGTTATCACTGTTGCCCAGCAGTTGATTGAGCAGATCACGCCGCAGGTAATCATCCAGCAGCGCCGGTATCCCCTGGTCCTGATTGGCTGCGCGCCAAACCCTGGTCAGGGCGCCGATGGCGTCAAGATGATTCAGATAGCTACCGGGTACCAGGGTGTGAGTCAGGGAATAGAGGGATTCAACGGCCAGACGCTCCACCCCTCGGGGGCTGGTGCAGCGGTCGAAGCGTGGCATCCAGAGGCTGGGACGGCGGCCTTCTTCCAGGGCGAGTCCGCTGGCGGAAACAGTCTCCAGTCCTAGGGCGTTCAGGGCTTGATAGTAGCAGTGCTCGCTGCGCAGGATGTCCTGGTCGGTGGCGCTGGCTCTGTTGCGTGGAAACTTCACCAGCCAATGTCGGCAGGCCAGGTCATCGGGCAGGGTGGCATCCGGATGGAGCAAGCCCTGAGGATCTTCCGCCAGCAGCAGCTTGGGTGCATCGCCACCCGCGCCGGTTGCACCGCCGATGGCGGCACCTTGCTCATAGGCATATTCCAGAAAACCCTGATCGCGAGCGACAACCTGTTCACGGGTGAAGCCCACGGAGAGTGTCTGCGCAGGCTCATCTAGCGACTCACGAATTCGCAGATGGCCGATGGGCGCTGGCGTGCAGCGGGATAACAACTGAAAGTCGGTCTGAGCAGCTTCCTCTGCGCTCAGCCCAAGGCGAGGGAGCAGAAAACGGCGAGCGGCGCCGGCCGGAAGAATGTCATGGAGAAACGCCGGCCAATGGGGCAGGCGCTCGACCTCCCAGCTCAAGGGCAGGTTGGCGCTCACTGCGGCGGCCGTAGGCGTGCCGAAATCATCCTCAGGTAGGCAGCCAGATAGCTGAGGGTGCAGGCGCCTTGTTGGGGACCTTGCCTGGGATCATCGAAAACCAGGCGCAAGGCATCACGCCAATGCCCGGTCAGATAGGTTTGAACCACCAGCGTACTCACGGGCGACCTCCGGCAATATACTGCCGGCGAGTATCGGCTGTTGACGTATTATCGGCAATATAGTGCCGTAAAAACCGTTATAATGAGTAAATTTAGGCATTAAATTGCCGTTTCAGCTGTAACCGGCACGCTGCCTCGGCGGCTGACGATCACCAGCAGCACGGCGGCGCCGAAGGCCATCAGCAGCGGCACGGCATGGCCGGTGAGCCACTGGCTGGCGGCGCCGGTGACCAGCGGACCGACCAGGCAGCCGAGTCCCCAGAGCTGGGCGATGCAGGCATTGGCGCTGACCAGTTCGGCATCGCGATAGCGCTCGCCGACCAGGATCAGCGCCAGGGTGAAGAGACCGCCGGCGGTGGCGCCGAACAGCACCAGCAGCGGCCAGACGCCCGGGGTATGCAGCAGCAGTGGCAGCGCCAGGCTGACCGCCAGCAGGCCCAGGGTGCAGCCGAGAAACAGGCCCTGGCGCGAGAGGCGGTCGGCGAGCAGGCCCAGCGGCAGCTGCAGCAGGGCATCGCCCACCACCACGGCGCTGACCATGTACAAGGCCAGCTGCTGGCCGAAGCCCTGGTTGAGGGCATAGACCGGCAGCAGGGTGAGGATCATCGCCTCGAAGCAGGCGAACAGCGCCACCGCCCAGGCGATGGCCGGAGCGCCGCGGCAGAAGTCCAGTAGCGCCCGCCAGGCCGCGGTATGGCCGCCGGCCGCTGGCGCGCCCCGGCGACCGAGCAGCAGGGTGGCGCCGCCGAGCATGAGCAGGGCACCCAGCCAGAAGCCCTGGTCGCCCTCGGTCCCCAGCACCCCCAGCAGCAACGGACCAGCCAGCTGGCTCAGGGCATAGCTGCTGCCATAGAGCGCCACCAGGCGGCCACGCCAGCGATCGGTGATGACCTGGTTCATCCAGCTCTCACCGAGCACGAAGATCAGCGTGAGGATGGCGCCCAGCGCCAGACGCAGCAGCAGCCACAGCAGATAGCTGGGGAGCAGCGACAGCAGGATCAGCGAGGCGGCGCCCGTCACCAGGCACAGCTGCATCAGCCGCGGTGTGCCGACTCGCGCGGCCAGGCGTCCGGCCAGGCTGGCGCCAGTGAGGATGCCGAGGGCCGGCGAGGCGGCCATGACGCCGATGGCGAAACTGCCATAGCCCCAGCCCTCCAGCCGCAGCGAGACCAGCGGCATCGACAGGCCGATGGCCAGACCGACGCTGATGACGCTGCCCAGCACGGCGAAATAGATGGCCCAGGGCATGGGTGATGACGAGGCATTCATGGGCGCAGCCTAGCTGAAGGAGACAGGGGGTGGACAGTCGGCAGGCGCAACCATGGCGCTCCGGGTATCAGCCGGATTCCGCTACGGTTGGCCTTTGCCGGGCTTTCGCGTAGCGTGCGCGCTACCTGAAGCCGGTTGGGAGATAACAGAACATGCGGAAATGGCAGTGCATCGTGTGCGGCTATATCTATGACGAAGCCCTGGGCTGGCCGGACGACGGCATCGCGCCGGGGACGCGCTGGGAGGATGTGCCCGAGGACTGGCTGTGCCCGGATTGCGGCGTGGGCAAGGGCGACTTCGAGATGATCGCCATCGGCTGATCACTCCGCTCCGCGTCCTCCACGCGGACACAAAAAAGGCATCGCAGCGGCGATGCCTTTTGCCTGCAGCGGCGATTCACGCCGCCTCATGCTCAGTCTTCGATGCTGTCCTTCAGCGCCTTGCCGGGCTTGAACGCCACCGTGTTGCTCGCACGAATCTTGACCGGCTCGCCGGTCTGGGGATTCTTCCCCATGCGGGCACCGCGGTGACGCGGCAGGAAGGTGCCGAAGCCGACCAGGGTAACGCTGTCCTTGCGGTGCAGCGCATTCGCGATCTCGTCCAACAGCGTGTTGAGCACGACGTTGGCCTGTTCCTTTGGAAGTCCGACTTTTTCAGCGATCACCGTCGCCAATTCAGGCTTGCGCATAGCTACCTCTCGTGGGGTCATTTTTAGCCGTGTGGGCGTCGCATGGCTTTCCTGGCAAAGCGATTACCCCCGAGATAGAGGGTGGCCCGACACAAAGATCGTTGGTGCGACAAAAGTCGAACCAGATAGCGTTATAAGGCAAACCCGAGAAGAGCGAAAGTTAATTAGCAGACTATTAGCCATTGGTAGGATGACCGACGCCGACTTGGGCATTTATCAGTCAATTCAGGCGCTTTTTGTGGACAGAATGTCCACTTTATGCGGTGGCCTTTGCATGGCACTAGCGCGTCGCGAGGCTCTGGCAAGCCAGTATCGCGATCAGCGATCCTGGTGGCGGCCTGGCCGTCCGTCGGCGCACCGCTCGCGCGGGGAAAGGCGTGGCGGAGCGCCCCTTGGCCGCTCCGCCACCCGGATCAGGCCGGTGCCTGGGTCGGCATGACCGGTTGACCCGCCGGGGCCTGGCCTTCCAGGCGCCGCTCCAGTGCCTTGGGCTCGATCACCAGGCGCATGCCATTGCTGGCCTGGGTCCGTCCCCAGTCTTCCAGCAGCTCCATGCAGGCATGATCGATATAGGAGACGCGCTCCAGGGGCACGTGCAGGGTGGTGCCCGGCTTGACCTGCTCCAGCACCTTGGTCAGCTGGGGCACGCGCAGGAAGGTCGCGGCGCCCACCAGGCGCAGATCGGCCTGGTCCGGCTGGTCTTCGCGATAGCTCAGGCTGACCTTGAGCTGGGCCGCCTTGACCGCCAGGAAGGCGATCGACAGGCCAAAGCCCACCAGCACCCCGGTCAGCAGATCGGTGGCGACGATCATCAGGGCGGTCAGGGCATAGATGACCATGGGCGTCCGGCCATAGCGCTTGAGTCCGCTCAGCGACTTGGGGTCGGCCAGCTTGACGCCGGTGAACACCAGCACGCCGGCCAGGCTCGCCACCGGCACCAGCTTGAGCACGAAGGGCAGGGCGGCGACGAAGGCCAGTAGCCAGAGGCCATGCAGGATGGCGGAGGCGCGACTGGTGGCGCCGGCCTGGACATTGGCCGAGCTGCGCACGATGACCCCGGTCATGGGCAGCGCGCCGAGGGCGCCGCAGAGCAGGTTGCCGATCCCCTGGGCACCCAGCTCGCGGTCGAAGTGCGAGCGCGGCCCATTGTGCATGCGGTCCACCGCGGCGGCCGAGAGCAGGGTCTCGGCGCTGGCAATGAAGGCCAGAGCCAGGGCGGCCACCACCAGTTCGGCGTTGGCCAGCATGCCGAGGTCGGCGAAGGTCACCCAGTCGATGGCGTCGGCCAGGTTGTTGGGCACCTCCACGCGGCGGATGTCCAGCGCCAGCCAGAGACTGGCCAGGGTCGCCAGGGTCACGCCGATCAGGGCGCCGGGCAGGAAGCGCAGCGTCTGCGGGCGGAATTTCTCCCACAGCCACATGCTGGCGATGGTCAGCAGTCCGATCAGCGCCGCCTGGGCACCGCTGCCACTGCCGTTCCATTGACCCGCCGCGGTGAGGGCGGCGCCCGGGAAGGCCAGCAGGTTGGAAAGCCCCGAGGCCGCCGGTTTGGCGTCCAGCATCACGTGCAGTTGCGAGAGCACGATGAGGATGCCGATGCCGGCGAGCATGCCGTAGACCACCGCCGGTGAGGTGACGCGGAACCAGGCGCCCAGCCGGGTGAAGCCGGCGATGAGTTGCAGCAGGCCGGCGAGCAGCAGTACCGGGCCCAGCGCCTCGATGCCATGGCGGTTGATCAGGTCGAACACCAGCACCACCAGGCCGGCGGCCGGACCGCTGACCTGCAGCGGCGAGCCGGCGAGAAAGCCGACCACCAGGCCACCGATGATGCCGGTGATGATGCCCTTGGCCGGCGGCATGCCGGAGGCGATGGCGATCCCCATGCACAGCGGCAGGGCGACCAGAAACACTACCAGTGAGGCCAGGGCGTCGCGCGAAAGGTTGCGCCCCGGGGTCTGTTGATTGCCAAGCATGGTCCTGGTCCTCCAGCGACTAGGAAAAAGGGTGCCCCGCGCGTCATATCACGTCATATGACACGGTTCGGGATTCAGGCGGCTAGCGGCTAGGGTGGGCGATCCCCATGGAGCCCCAAGGTGGGATCGTCCGGCGCAGTGCGCTGTTATGGAGACGGGCCGAGCGACCCGTCTCGGGGCGGGGCCCCCCCCCCCCCCCCGGGCGCGCGGGGGGGGGGGCCGGGGGGGGGCGCGCGCGGGGGGGGGGGC
>NZ_JASCON010000067.1:0-29677 GCF_029959585.1 Pseudomonas sp. PS02302 | reverse complement strand
TCGTACCATTCGACCAGGTTGCCGACGGAACCGCTGAAGATGGACTTGATGCGCTGCGAGGTGGTCTTGGGCGCGGTCTGGCCGGCCGCGAGGGTAGCGGTGCTATCCACAGGGTGTTCCTCTTGTCATTATTTTCGAAACGCTTAGTGCGCTGACAAGAGCAATAGCAGGCGGCGTGCCAAATTCAAAAGTACCGCTCTAGAACGGTTTTTGCCCTCTTCATGGGCGATATTTTGCCTGCTAGGTCAGGGGCATAAGCGGATTTTCGCCTATCACCATGATCGGTCTTGGTAACTGAAGCTCGGTGATTGCGCCTACTGCATTCTGGGCCGTACGCGGATGACAGGGCAGCAGGTACTCGACCATCCAGTCGAAAAGAGGCCCCCTCCGAAGAGCGGCGGATAAGATTGGCTCATCAGCTGCCTGGGCAATAGCGTCTCAAATGCATCACCTCCGGGTTCAACGCATCGAGACCTGACTTCTTGGCCGTCAGCCGCAGGCAAGAGCTCAGCGAACTGCCGGCATAGCCGAAGAACAGCGCCCGTACGGCCAGCTTCCGACGCGATCCGTTACGACCAATGCGCTGCCTGCCCCAACTGGCACAGCGCGATTGGCGCCTACTCTCGGGGGCACCGCTGATTCCTTAGCGACGTAGCATCGATCCCGGCCAAGGATGTATCGAGTGTGGGGGCATCCGCTCCCGCCAGAAGCAGTAGTCCGGCCCGGTCAGAAGCCCATCGCGTAGCACCCGGATCGGGTGATACGCGACCTGGCGTAGCTCAGTGGTCAGTCTGCTGGCCGGTTGCCGACAGGCCCGGGGGAGGGGGGCAGCAGCTAGGGGGTCAGGGACGTCTACACGCGGAATCGGCGAATCTGCCCGTTCAGCTGCAGCGCCAGTTCAGACAGCTGCTGGCTGGCGACGCGGGTCTGGTGGGCGCCGGCGGCCGTCTGGACCGACAGGTCGCGGATCCGCACCAGGTTCCGGTCGACCTCGCGGGCTACCTGAGCCTGTTCTTCTGCAGCACTGGCGATCACCAGATTGCGCTCGTCAATACCTGACACCGACTGGGCGATGGTTTCCAGGGCGCCGCTGGCAGCCTGCGCCTGTTCACGGGTCTGGCGAGCCTGGTCGGCACTGGTCAGCAAGGCATTCACGGTCTGGCCGGTGCCGTGCTGGATGCTGCCGATCATCTTCTCGATTTCGCGCGTACTGTCTCCGGTACGCTGGGCCAGCCCCCGTACCTCGTCCGCCACGACCGCGAAGCCGCGACCGGCATCGCCGGCCCGAGCGGCCTCGATGGCCGCATTGAGCGCCAGCAGGTTGGTCTGCTCGGCTACCGAGCGGATGACGTCGAGGACCTGGCTGATGTTGCGGGTCTGTTCGGCCAGCTCACGGGCGCGATCGCTGGCGCTCAGCACATTGTCGGTCAGGGTCTCGATCGCAACCAGGGTGTTGCCCAGCTGCTGCTGGCCGTCACGCGCGCTGGCCGCGGCCTGGCGCGAATCGGTAGAGGTGGAGGTGGCATTGCCTGCCACTTCCTCGACCGCCTGGCTCATCTCGGTCACGGCGGTGGCCGCCATCTCGATTTCGCTGTTCTGCTGCTGCAGGCCGGTAGCGCTCTCCTGCATGACGGCGGTCATTTCCTCGGCGGCGGAGGCCAGCTGGGTGGCGGACTGGCCCAGATGGCCCAGGGTGTCACGCAGATTGGTCTGCATCTGCTGCATGGCCTGCAGCAGTTGGGCGGCCTCGTCGTGACCACGGGCATCCAGGCTCTGGGTCAGGTCGCCAGCGGCAATGACCCTGGCCGCGGCGACCGCGGTGGCTATGGGGTAGGTGAGGCTGACCGTCATGCGCCAGGCGAGCAGGAGGGTCAGTCCCAGCGCGAGGCCGATGGACAGCCAGGTGATCGTCTTGGAGTTGCTGTAGGTGACACCCGCGTTCTCGGCGGCGGCCTTGACGCCCTCCTGGTTTACCTTGCGCAGGGCCTCGGTGCTCTCGTTCATCCTGGCGCCCAGCTGGGCCATGCCCGACTGCACCAGTGCCCGGCCTTCCTCCACCTGGCCGGCGACGACCAGGTCGGCCAGCTGGTTGACGTTGTTGAGGTAGTCCCGGTGAACCTGGCGCAGGCTCTCGAAGGCCTGGCGTTCACGATCGGAGCTGACCAGCTTGGCATAGCGACCGAAGGCCTCTGCGACCTCGCCGCTGATGCTGTCGATCTTCCTGCGCGTATTGGCGACGGTCGAGGCGTCAGGAATGGCCAGCAGGCGCAGCACCTCGATGCGGGTGCGGGCCAGTTGCAGGGCCAGGTTGTCGGCCTCCACGATGCTCGGAACGCTGTTCGTTTCGATCACCAGGCTCTGGTCCCTGATCTGCGACATCTGGGTGATGCCGAAGATACCCAGGCCGGCCACCAGCGCGGCGAGTAGACCGAAGCACAGCAGGCTACGGGTGGCGATGTTGAACGCGCGAAGGGTCATATCCATGTACCGGTAGGGGATTGTGAAGACCATAACGGCAATGAGCGCGACAACTTGAGCGAAGGCCGTCAAGGACGCGGGTTTCGGCCTGTTTTTCGACATCGTGACCGCTTGAATTGAAGCGGACGTTCATGCGATCGATACGGACGTCCGCCATGACTGACGGCCGTCCGCTGAGCGCTGGTGCGAGCGATGTCGTCCTGGCCGAGACCGGATCAGGGCTGCCCTCGCCATCCCCAGAGGATCGGGGCGGGGCCCGCGAGGTCAGGCGTCCGGGGTAGCCCCGAAAAAGCGCGGCTAGGCCGCGGAGCACTGCTGCTGTTAGCTTGCCTTTTCTACGACCGTGGACGCGAAGACAATGACAGACCGCCAGTTGATCATCCCCGACAGCATGAAAGGGCTTGTCGAACGTGCGGGTTATGTACCGGCGGTGAAGGTCGGCAAGACCCTCTATTGCGCAGGGCAGGTGGGCCGTACGCCGGAGCTGGAGGTCATCCAGGATCCCGAGCAGCAATTCCGGGCAGCCTGGGACAATCTTCGCATTGTCTTGGCAGCAGGTGGCTGTACGTTCGAGGATGTGGTGGAGTTGACGACTTTCCACGTCGACCTGCATAGGCATATGCCGGTCTTCAGGCGCGTGAAGGATGCCGTCTTTCCCAGAGGGACGTGCGCCTGGACCTGCATCGGCGTCGCCGAACTGGCCCGTGCCGGACTGCTCGCGGAAATCAAGTGCATCGCCGTGCAGCGATAGACCCTGCCGCTCCGGCTGTTCGGCCTGACGGCGCTGCCTGTGCAGAACGCTTGCTCAGCGTCCGGGTTGTGCAAGCAGCTGAAGGGCTGCAGCGCTCAGGATCGGCTCGTCAGGTGAGCGCTCCTTCATTCCCCTCCACGAACCCTTGGAGGCGATCGTTCCCACCCATTCAGGAAGCACTGTGATGAATAAAGATGGCAGCGAAATCTCGGCGGGCTACCTCTTGCTGGGCTACGTCGATGCCCGCCTGTTGGCGCTGTACCAGGCCGGGCTAATGCCCAGGCTCGAGCTCGCGCCTACCCCGGCTGCGCTGACCGCTACGGGTCAGGCCGCCGAAGCGACGGTCCCGCTGTACATCCAGCAGGGCGCTGCGCACGCCTTGCTGCCCAGCTCGGGCCCGAGCGAGTGCGTTGAGGCGGCTGGAGCGGGTGAACCGGCGTCTGTCGCCTTGCGCGACAGCCTGGCCCGACCTGTCGCGGAGGGTCGCGCCGAGGATGCCGAATGGCATTCCTTCAGCGCACTGGAACAGCAGCTGGAGTTGCCGGACGAGGACGCGGAGGACTATTCCCTGGAAGAGCGGCGCGAGGCCACCCGCCTGGCATTGGCGGCACTCGAAGCGGGGGAAGAGATCAGCGTTCCGCTGCTCAGGCAACTGCCAACAGAATAGTGGCAAATGGCCATTTTTGCCGTTAATGTTAATAGCCTTAACCTCAGACTGTGTCATCCTAAGCACCTTCTCCGCCGTTTCTTGCACTATGACCGCCTCTCGAAGACCGCCTCGCGGTGCAGGCCGCACGGCCAAGCCCGATTCCCTCCGCGCTGCTCATGAGCAGATCACCCGCAACAGCGGGACCCTCGCCGATATCGCCGACCTGATCGAGATGGAAGGCAAGGCCAGGCCAGGACGTCAGCCGCCCGGGCAGCCTACCCGCGCCCGGTCCGAAGCCGGCCACCCGGTAGAGACGTCCAAAGCAAAAGTTGCAGGGGAGAGCAGCGGCGGCCATTTCCTGATGCAGCCCGTGTTCGGGATACCGCTGGTGCTGCTGCTGGTCTGCGCCCTGATCCTGGGCGCCGCGGTAGGGGTACCGCTGGGTGTGGTCACCTATGGCAGCGCGCTCTGCACGGCGGTGCTGGATAGCCTGGCGATCTTCTAGACGAGGGCGGCGCTGCCGGCCCCCGGCAGGGCGCCGGACGCCGGTTAGCGCTACGCGTCAGGCTTCCAGCGACGCCGTGAGCTGGAATTCCTGACCGCTAGGAGCCGCCGCGGGTCTGCCCAGCAGATACCCCTGGGCGAGCCGGACGCCCAGCTGCTGCAGCTGCGCCAGTTGTTCAGGGGTTTCCACGCCTTCGCAGAGCACCTCGAGTTTCATCGCCTTGCCCAGCAGCAACAGGGAGGTCAGGACCTGGCCACGCTGTTCCTCGTCCTCGATCGCCAGGATCCGGCGATCGAGCTTGATCAGCTGGAAGGGCAGTTCGAGGATGGGGCCGAGGCCGGCAAAGCCGCTGCCGAAGTCGTCCAGGGCCATACGGATGCCCAGCAGCTGGAGCAGGGCGAAGGACTGGCGGGTCTTGGTATCTATGACCAATTCCACCCCTTCGGTGACCTCCAGGACCAGGCGGTTGGGCGCCAGGCGCGAGAGCCTGAGGGCCGCGGATACCCGCTCATGCAGGATGGGATCGGCGAATTGCAGCGGCGACAGGTTGATGGAGATGCTCAGGTGCGGAGGCCACTGACTGGCCGCGAGACAGGCCTCCTTCACCACCCACTCGCCCAGGGCGATGATGAAATTGCCCTGTTCCGCCAGCGGGATGAAAACCTCCGGCGAGACCATGCCCAGGGTCGGATGCTGCCAGCGCAGCAGCGCTTCGTAACCCGTCACCTGCCGGGGCTCGACGCGATAGATGGGTTGGTAGTGCAGCAGGAATTCGTTGCTCGCGAGTCCCTTGCGGACATCCTCCGGGGTGAGCAGCGCGGCATGGTCGAGCGGTGCGCCCAGGATGGCATCGACGCCCCCTTCGAAGACCCGGTCCCGGCCCTCGCGCTTGGCGCGATAGAGCGCGCGGTCGGCACAGTCCAGCAGGTCGTCGGCGCTGCTCAGACCGGCCAGGCCACTGCGGGCGATGCCGATGCTGACGGTGACATGGGTCTTGTCATCCTGACGGCCCTGGTGCGGGATCTGCAGGTCGCGAACGCGTTCCAGGATGGCCTCCGCCACGTCCAGCGCCTCGGCCGGGCCGACCCGGTCCAGGAGGACGACGAACTCCTCGCCACCATAGCGACCGATCCTGTCACCCGGGCCCAGCCCGACCGCCAGGGCCTTGGCCACGGAGCGCAGGCAGTCATCTCCGGCGAGGTGGCCGTAGTAGTCGTTGTAGCGCTTGAAGTGATCCACGTCGATCAGCAGCACGGCGCCTTGCTCTCCGGCCAGGCGGCGTTGCCAGAAGTCTTCGAGGAGCGGGCGGAGCTGACGACGATTGGCCAGCCCGGTGAGGGAGTCGGTTTCCGAAAGGATCTGCAGATCCTGATTGGCCGAATTGAGAGACGCCAGGCGGACTTCTTCGCGCAGCTTGTAGAGGTAGGAGCGGCGCCCTTCGACGTTGAGCCAGTAACTGGCCAATAGCGAAAAGAACGCCATCACGATGGCGTTGGTCATCATCAGCCCGCCGACGATTGGTGACACCGGCGCTTCATGGACGGCAAGGGCGATCACCGACAGGGCGAAGCCGTTGAACAGCAGGGCCGGCAGCAGCGGACTCTTCATGCAGGTGTTGACGAAGGCCAGCATCAGCGGCCAGGTGAAGATGAACAGTGTCTGATTCATCTCCCTGCCCGGTGGGCCGTTGATCACCATGTTGTAGACCACCACCAGGCCGACATAGAACGGCAGCGAGGCCAGGGTTTCGCGCCAACGTGTCGGCACCACCTGCAGCAGCACCACGACCAGCAGCGCGAAGGGGGTGGCGATCCCCAGCATCTGGGCGGCCGCCCAGGGCAGGGCGTCTTGCAGCAGGAGCCACCACCAGATCAGAAAGCTGTCGTAGCTCAGGGTGCCGATCAGCAGGCAGCGAGTGAGGTGCCGCGTGCGCTGCTTGTGGATATCCAGCTGAAACAGGCGCTCCAGCACCGAGACGAAGGCAAAGGGCCCGACCGGCACAGCAAGCGTCTGATCGACAAGCCGACCCAGCTCTGGTGAGGTTTTCATGTGTGACCTGGACTGACAGAAGAGATATCAATGTGCGATAAGTGACATTGATAATATCAATATGATGGCACCTAGTGACTGGCCGCTGGCTCAGGGATTCAGCCGAAATGACCGGCGGTTGAGTTGGAGAACCTGACGGTGCGCGCCCCTGCCGCAGGCTGCTGCGGCAGGGGCTCGGGCTGTTGTCAGACCTGGAAGCGGCGGGTCATTTCCTGCAGCCGGACACCGATGCGCGCCAGCTCCGTGCTCGAGGAGGCGGTCTCCTCGCTGGCGGCCGCGGTCTGCTCGGAGATGTCGCGAACGTTGGTCACGCTGCGGCTGATTTCTTCACCCGCCGTGCCCTGCTGCTCCGCGGCGCAGGCGATCTGCTCGTTCATCGACTCGATGTCCTTGACCGAGCGGGTGATGCGCTTGAGCAGCTCGCCCGCTTCGCGCGACAGGCCGACGCTGCTGTCGGTCAACTGCACGTTATGATCGAGCACCGCCGCCATGCGGTCGGTGCTCTGGTGCAGACCGGTGATGAGCTGGGCGATCTCGTCCGTCGAGGAGCGGGTGCGCTGCGCCAGGCCGCGGACCTCGTCGGCGACCACGGCGAAGCCGCGTCCCGCCTCGCCGGCGCGGGCGGCTTCGATGGCGGCATTGAGCGCCAGCAGATTGGTCTGCTCGGAAACCGCCTTGATCACGTCGAGCACGCCACCGATGCTGTCGGCATGATCGCGCAGGGCGGCCATGGCGATCTTGGTCGACGCCATTTCGCCGGCCAGCAGTTCGATCTGGGCGACGGCCTTGTTGACGGCCTGGTCTCCCTGCTGGGCCTGCTGACTGGCCTCCAGCGCCGAGCGCGCGGCGGCCCCGGCGTTGCGCGCCACTTCGTGCGTGGTCGCCGTCATTTCCTGCATCGCGGTGGCGATCTGATCGGTCTCGACCTTCTGGGATTGCACCCCGGCACTGGTCTGCTCGGTCACTGCCGACAGCTGCTCGGCGGCACTGGCGACCTGGACGACGCCATCCTTCACTTCGCCGATGAGTCCGCGGAGGTTGGTGGTCATCTGCTGCATGCTGATCTGCAGCGCGCCCAGTTCATCCTTGCGGGTCACCTCCAGCTGACGGGTGAAGTCGCCGTTGGCGACCGTCTGCGCCAGGAGGACGGTGTCCTTCAGCGGGCGGACGATGGAGCGGGTGATCAGCCAGGCGCCCAGGAGGCCCAGAGCGATCGCGATGGTCAGCCATACCAGCAGCAGCTGGCGTGCACCGCTCACATCCGTCAGCTGGAATTCCTTCTGGATCGCGGTGAGCTTGTCGGCGACCGACAGCAGCGTGGTGATGGTGGTAGTGATACCGGCCTGACCCTGGTCCACCTGGGCCTGGGTGGTGATCAGCTGTTGCAGGCGCTGCTGGTAGCCGACGAGTTCGCTGCCAAGCTTCTGCAACGCCTCGGTCGGCAGGGTGCTGGTCGTAGCGAGTTGTTTGACCTTTGCCTGGATACCGTCCAGGGCGCCATGGGCAGCGGCCTCGTTGTCCTTGGTGGGCGTGGTGGCATAGCTACGCAGGGCAATGCGCATCCGCTGCAGGTCGATGAAGAGGGCTGCTACCTGCTGACGGTCTTCGACTCGCCCTTCCTGGGCATTGGCCGCCGTGGCCAGGGCCAGTAGATAGGTGTTGGCCGCTTCCGCCGTGGCGGTCGCCGCCTGCTGGACGGTCGCACGCTCCCGTGTGGCGGTCACCACCTGGGTGTAGAAGTCCCGATAGCGCTTGAGTGCGGCCTGGGCTTCACCCAGCAAGGCCTCGTTGGCCTTCGAGTTGAAGTTGGGGATGATGCTCTGCAACTGGGCTTCGAGCTTGTCGAGCGCGGCCAGCCATTTGGCCGCCTGGGCATCGTCCGCCTTGACGATGTAGACGAGTCGCTCAATGCGCATATCGCGCGCCAGGGTGCTGAATCCGGAGATGTCACCGATTCTTTCGCTCCGATCGCGCAGAGCGTCGGTAGCCTGCCATCCGGTGTAGGCCACCAGCAGGATCATGCCGATGAGCAGGGAGAAGCCGAGGGCCAGCTTGGCCCGGACGCTGATGTTGCTGAGGAAATTCCAGCCATTGTGCTGCATGTGGACTACCTGGAGAGAAGGGCCGGGTGGAAGCACCTCAGCCGGATTCACAGTGATTTGTTATCGCGATAGCTTTATGCCCTTGGACGGGCTCTGAATACCTGACGCCATGGAGGTGCCGTCCTACGCTGCTCGCCGATAACGGGCGGAAGCCCGGCGGGAGGTGGAGCGTTCATCGAGAGCCCCCCAGCGTTGTGGATGGTCTGACCATAGCCATGGGAAAGTGATCCACGTCACACCTTTTCCAGAGATGGCTGGTGGCTATTCCTGGACGGACGGCGCGTCGCCATCATGGGCAGCCTGGATTTCCTCTCGAGCCGACGCAGGGCGAAAAGGGTCCTCCGACGTAGACTTCCGAGTGCCGCTGGCGGATCGAGAAGGCTGATAACTTGGCAATCGCCTCGGTCGAGAACTACTGTATAAAAGAACAGTTATGGAGCCTGTGCTCATGGCCCAGAGCCAGCCATCCCAGCTGACCTCCTATGATCGCTTGACGATGCGGGTGTCGCGGCTGGTGAA
The DNA here is from genome assembly GCF_029959585.1 of Pseudomonas sp. PS02302. Lineage (NCBI taxonomy): Bacteria > Pseudomonadati > Pseudomonadota > Gammaproteobacteria > Pseudomonadales > Pseudomonadaceae > Pseudomonas > Pseudomonas sp. PS02302. Next base: position 20,624 of record NZ_JASCON010000067.1, on the reverse strand, counting down.
CAACGCGCGCGGGGTCATCGACAAGCACGTGCATGTGGAACGCCTGGAAGCGAGCGGCGAGGACTGGGAAAGGCTGCTGGAAGCCTTTGGCGAGACCGAAGGGCTGATCGTGGCCCATCGCGATGACGGCAGCATCGATCTGTTCTGGAAGGTCAGCTACGACGATTTCTGAGCGGTCATGGCACAGCGCTGGCTTCGTCAGCGGCTGGTTACGGAAAGAGGAGGTTGACCATGAATATCCAGCGCCTGGGGCCTACCTGGGCCCCCGTCTACCGGCAACTGATGCTGGACGCCTATGCCCGACATCCGGAAGCCTTCACCTCCAGCCCCGAGGAGCGAGCGGCGCTGCCGCTCGACTGGTGGGAGCGTCGGCTGCAAGAGGATGACCAGGCGCAAGAGCTCGTCTGGGGCGCAACCTGGGGCGCGGAGCTGCTGGGCGTTGTCGGCCTTGGCATCGGGACGCGGGAAAAGGTCCGGCACAAGGCGACCCTGTTCGGGCTGTACGTCCCTGATCGCCACCGGGGTCTGGGAATTGCCAAGGGCCTGCTGGACGAACTCCTGACCCATGCGCAGGGGCTGCCCAGGCTCAGGGTCGTTCAGCTTACGGTGACCGAGGGTAATGATGCCGCGCTGGCGCTGTACCGGCAGGCGGGCTTCAACCTCTTCGGCAGCGAGCCGCAGGCAATCGCCGTGGGGGATAGCTTGCTCACCAAGCTGCACCTCTGGTGTGATCTGGACAGGTTGCGCCGCGGCTAGCGCGTCCCTGCCATCCACCACACCGCGATCCTTTCCCGGCCGGGCGCCAGATCGCGGTCCCGAGGGTCATGGGATGTCGTGAAACTGCCTCCAAATCGCCGCCACACCGTCACATCACCGCTCTAGGCTCGCCGCCCCAAGACAGCTTGTAACAAGTTGTATCCACAGGGCCAAGGAGAAGAGCTGGTGAAACGTTCAGGTAACAAACCCGCGGTGTTGACGGTCGTGTTTGCGGCCTCGCTGTTGGCGCTTTCGGTGCAGGCGGCCAGCCGTTCGGGCAACAACGCCATCAATGGCGTCGACCTGCTGTCAGGCTACAACAGGCTCTGGACCCCCGGCGCCACCTGGAACACTGGCACGCCCACCGACTTCGGGGCACCCATCCTGCAGCGCAATATCCAGTTCGTGGTCGACCTCGCGAAGACCCGCACCCAGGCCCAGGAGATAGCGGCCTACTACGACGACCGCCGCGACCAGAGCTACAGCCTGATCAGCGGCCTGGGCTCCCTGGCCAATGGCTACCTGGCCGGCTCCGGCGCCTTCACCACCATCCCGGTGTTCGACGCCTCCACCCAGACCACCAAGTACAACGACAACGGCAACGGTGCCGGCGATGCCAACGCGCAACTGGGCAAGGTGGTGCAACTGGTCCAGGCGATCCGCAACGATGCCTCCACCACCCCGGCGAAGAACGCCTACCAGTATCAGCGGCCCTGGCGGCAGGCCAGCGTGGACATCGTGCCGCTGTCGTTGCGCCCGGCGCTCAGCACCACGCCGCAGAGCGACGGCGGCTTTCCCAGCGGCCATACCAACGCGGCCTACCTGGCGGCCATGGGCTTCGGCTACGCCGTACCCCAGCGCCTGGGTGAAGAACTCTTCCGCGCCTCGGAGCTGGGCAACAACCGCATCGTCGCCGGCATGCACTCGCCGCTGGACGTGATCGGTGGCCGCATCACCGCCACCTATTTCGCCATCGATAACCTGGTCAACAACGCCCAGCTGCGCAGCGATGCCTTCGCCCAGGCCCAGGCCTACTTCGCCCAGCAGTGCGGCGGCGACATCAACACCTGCGTGGACCGGATCGATCCGGCCACCGACCAGCAGTCCCAGCACGCCCAGGACAAGGCGCTGTACACCGCCCGCATGACCTACGGCTTCGCTCCCGTCGGTCCGACCAACCTGGCGCCGGTGGTGCCGGTCAACGCCGAGGTGCTGCTGGAGACGCGCTTTCCCTATCTCACCGCCAGTCAGCGCCGCGACATCCTGGCCAGCACCGAGCTGTCTTCCGGCTATGTGGTCATCGACGAATCCAACGGCTACGGCCGCCTCAACCTGATGGCCGCAGCCGACGGCTACGCGGCCTTCACCGGCAACGTCAGCGTCAACATGGATGCCAACCAGGGTGGCTTCAACGCCCGCGACGCCTGGCGCAACAACATCGCTGGCAGCGGCAGCCTGACCAAGAATGGCAGCGGCGAACTCACCCTCAGCGGCTTCAACACCTACAGCGGCGGGACGGTGATCAATGGCGGCACCCTGCGTGGCCATGCCCAGGCCTTCGGCAGCGGCGACATCACCGACAATGCCACCCTGGTGCTGGATCAGTCGGTCAACAGCAGCCTGGCCAACAATTTGCACGGCAGCGGCAGCCTGGTGAAGACCGGGAGCGGCTCCCTGAGCCTGACCGGCAACAGCGACTTTTCCGGTACCACCGGCGTCAACCAGGGTCGCCTGGCCATCAATGGCAACCTCGGTAATTCGGCGGTCACGGTCAACACCGGCGCCACCCTTGGCGGCACCGGCAGTCTCGCCAGCCTGCGCGTGGCCGAGGGCGGTATCCTCGCGCCCGGCAACTCGGTGGGGCAACTCAACGTCAACGGCAACGCCGTCCTCGACCAGGGCTCGATCTATCAGGTCGAGACCGATGCCAGCGGTCGCGCCGATCGCCTGGTGGCCAGTGGCAGCATCACCGTCGACGGCGCCACCCTGGCGCTGGTTTCCAGCCCTTCCTGGCAGCCGCTGGGCAGCTATCAGCTGCTGAGCGCGGGCAATGGCCTGAGCGGCCGCTTCGGCCAGATCCAGTCCGACTTCGCCTTCCTCACCCCGACCCTGAGCTATGGCGCCAACCAGGCGACCCTGAGCCTGGCGCGCAATGGCGTGGCCTTCGCCGAGCTGGCCGAGGGCCGCAACGCCCGCGCCGCCGCAACGGGCCTGGATAACGCCGGTGCCGGCAATGCCGTGTGGAATCAGGTGGCCGCGACCAACGCCGCCGGCGCCCGGAGCACCTTCCAGAGCCTGGGCAACGAGCTGCACGCCTCGACCAAGACCGTACTGGTGGAAAACAGCCGGCTGGTGCGCAACGCCATGAGCGATCGCCTGAGCGACGCCCAGGACGAGCTGCCGTCCAGCTCCGGCATCCAGGGGCTGGCCGGCAGTCGCGAGCGCGGGCTGGTCTGGACCCAGGCCCTTGGCGCCTGGGGTCGCAATGACGGCAGTCACGACGCCAGCAGCCTGGACAGCCACAGCCGTGGCCTGCTGATCGGCAGCGACGTACCCCTGGACAGCGGTTGGCGCGTCGGCGGGCTGGTGGGCTTCGGTCACACCGATCTCGACCTGCGCGGCGAATCCGGCTCGGCGGACAGCACCGACTACCACCTGGGTCTCTATGCCGGCCAGCAGTGGGACGCCCTGAGCCTCAAGCTGGGCCTGGCCCACAGTTGGCACTCGGTGGAGGCGCGGCGCAACCTGGCGATCCTCGGTAACGACCAGCGCCTGGCGCCGGACTACGATGCCGCTACCAGCCAGGCCTTCGGCGAACTGGCCTATCGGATCGAGCAGGGCGGCCTGAGTCTGGAGCCCTTCGCCAATCTGGCCCAGGTGCATCTGCAGACCGATGCCTTTCGCGAGCGCAGCGGCGCGCTGGAGCTGGACAGTCGGCGGCAGACCACCGATGCGACCTTCAGCACCCTGGGCCTGCGCCTGGCGGCCAAGCCACTCGGTGGGCTGAAGGTGGTGCCGAGCGCAACCCTGGGCTGGCGCCATGCCTTTGGCGACACCACCCCCGAGCATGAATCGGCCTTTGCCGGTGGCCCGGACTTCAAGCTGGTGGGGGCACCCATTGCGCGGGACGCGGCGGTGGTGCGCGGCGCCCTGGACCTGGCGCTGAGCGAGACGGTGTCGCTGGGATTGGGCTATGACGGCCAGCTGAGCAGCCATACCAAGGACCAGGACCTCAACGCCCGACTCAGCTGGCGCTTCTGAGGAAAGGCGTCTGACGGTCCGGAAGGGCAGGGCGCCTGGCCCGGGCAGGGCGGCTGCCGGAAACGGGCAGCCTGCCTGCCGTGAGGGTTAGAAGGACGCCAGATTGTCCGGCGTGATCAGCTGGAAGGGGACCCGGGTGAGATTGCTGCTGGTGGAGCCGTTGGCCAGCCGCAGGGCCATGTCCACCGCGCCCTGGCCCTGGCCCTTGGCGTCCTGCAGCACGCTGACCGCCAGCTTGCCCTCGCGCATCTCCTGCAGCCCGTCAGGGGTGCCGTCGATGCCGCCCACCAGGTATTTCGCCAGCGGCTTGCCGGCCTTTTCCAGACCGCGGATCGCGCCGATGGCCATCTCGTCGTTGTTGGCGGCGACGATATCGAAGGCGACGCCCTTGTCGACCCACTGCAGGACGCGTTCGGTCGCCTCACTGCGCTGCCAGTTGGCCGAGGCCTTCATCACCACCTGCATGTCGGGGTACTTGGCGACGACCTTCTCGACGCTTTCGGTGCGCAACTTGGTCGCCGGGTGGGCCGGTTCGCCCATCAGGATGGCCACCTTGCCCTTGTAGCCGGCACGGCGAGCCAGCTCCTCCATCTGCATCGTCGCGGCTTCCACCTCGTCCGAGCCGACGAAGCCGGCATAGGCGGGCAGGGGAGAGACACTGGGACGATAGTTGATGAACACCAGCGGCACCTTGCTGCTCATCGCCAGGGACAGCATCTCCTGGGTATGGCTGTCGTCGATGAGGTTGACGATGACCGCATCGACATGGGCCGCGATCAGGTTGCGGTACTGGCGCAACTGCAGGGCGCTGTCACTGTTGGCGTTTTCCAGGAAGAGGTCGGCGTCCAGGGTATGGGCGCGTTCCTCGACATTGTTGATCAGCAGGGTGCGGAAATTGTCGCGCTTGGAGGTCAGGACGCCGATCAGCGGGGCGCTGGCCTGGGCCAGGCCGATCAGCGGGGCGCTGGCCTGGGCCAGGTTGATGCAGGTGGCGGCCAGCACGAGACCGGCGAGAAGGCGAAGCTTTGGCTTGAACATGAGTCGGTCCCCGGTCAGACACTGAAACGTTGCAGCAGCTCGCGCTGCCGGCTGGCCATGAGCGAGAGGTCCTCGCTGCTCTGCGCGGCGCTGTCGGCACCTTCTGCAGCCCTGAGCGCGGCATCGTTGATCTGCACCATCATGCGGCTGGTTTCCTGCACGGTGGCGCTCTGCTCTTCGGTGGCGGCGGCGATCTGGGTATTCATCTCGCGGATGGTGCCGACCGCCTGGCTCATGCTCTGCAGGGCTTCCCGGGCGGAGGAGGCGAGTTGCACGCACTCGCCGGACTGGGCACGGCTCACCCCCATGATTTCCACCACCGAATGGATCTTCTGCTGCATCTGTTCGATCTGCTGCTGGATCTCGCTGGTGGAGGCCTGGGTACGACTGGCGAGGGAACGTACCTCGTCGGCGACCACGGCGAAGCCGCGACCCTGCTCACCGGCGCGAGCGGCTTCGATGGCGGCGTTGAGGGCGAGCAGATTGGTCTGCTCGGCGATATTGCGGATGGCGTCGACGATGCCGTCGATGCTCTGGCCATAGCCCTGCAATTCATCGGTGGCCTGGGCGGCGACCTGGATCTGCCGCGCCTGGCGCTGGATGCTGTCGATCGTCTCGGCGACGGTGGTGCCGGTCGCCGTGCTCAGTTCGAAGGTGTGGTCGACTGCATCCTTGGTGTCGATGGCGCGCTGGGCCACCTCGGCCACGGTGCTTTCCATCTGGGTCATCGCCGAGGCGGCGGAGCCGAGCCGCTCGCTCTGCTCCTCCACGGCGCGGGTGGTACTGGCACTGATGTCGGCATTGGCCTGGGCGGTACGCCGGAGGTCGTCGGCCGACTGGGTGAGGGTCTGCACCGTGGTCTGCAACGAACGGATCAACTCGTTGAGATAGCCGCCCAGTTCGCTGAATTCGTCCTTGCGGCGCACGTCGAACTGGACCCGCAGATCGCCGGCCGTGACCTGGCGCAGCGAGTCGCGGAATGCCTGCAGTGGTCGCCGCAGGCCGCGGGCGACCCACAGGCCGATGATCACGGCGGCGCAGATCGCCAGCAGGGCAACGATGGCCAGGACCTGGCGGCTGGTGGCCACGCTGGCATCGGTATCGCTCTTGGCTTGTTGCGCCACGGCGACGGCACCGGCGCTGAGGGTGCGCAGCGCATCCAGGGTCGCCTGCAGGGCAGAGCCGGTGCGCTGGCGCTGGGCGTCGAACTGGGCCTCGGCCGCGGCCTGCCGCTCATAGGCCTGGCGCAGGCCATCGGGCGCGGTCATCTCGTGCAGCAGCCGGGTGACCATCACCCCCACGATGCGCGCGCTGCGCTCGTCGATGGCGGCCAGGGCGCGCAGCCGGTCGGTGATGACATCCTGCTGCTGGTTGAGCGTCACCGCCAGACCTGGCAGATCCAGGCGGGCCGCCTGAGCGGCGAAGGCGGCATAGGTCTTGTCCGTCTCGATCAGCAGCATCTGGGCGGCGCGGACCGCCGCGCTGGCGCCTTCCGCCTTCTGTTGCGCACTGTAGGCCTGCAGGTAGCTGGACAGTCGATTGGCCTCCGGCGTGGCATAGCCCTGCAGGGTCCGGGTGGCACGGCGCACCTCGACCAGCTGGCGATAGCTGTCGATGAGGATTTTCGCCTGGTCGCCATAGGCGTTGCCCAGCTTCTGCTCCTGAGCGAGCGCCTGGATCAGCGGGTCGTGGCCGCGCAACAGCGCCGGCAAGCGCTGGTGCAGCTGCAGGTAGTCGGCGAACTGCTGCTGGAATTGCTGCTCGTGCGTGGCGATCGGCGCGGAATCGGTCTCGGCCAGCAGACTGAGCAGGGTCTGGTTGGCGCCTAGCAGCTGCACGTTGATTTCGCCGACGGCCTGGCCGAGCGGCGCGGATTGCTCGGTGATGACCGCCAGCCGCTCATGGATGGACTGGGTACTGGTGAAGCTTATGGCGACGATACCCAGCAGCAGCAGCACCAGAAGAGCGATACCGCCGACTACTCGTTGGAGAAGCGTCATGGTTGTTCCCTGCTTTGTTATCGGTGTAGAGGCAGGAGGCCATTGGCGGCAGGTGTCATCGTGCGTCTCGATGCCTGTCCATGGCCAACATCCCCGCAGCCTAGTCTTATCCCCTGACCTTTCCGCAGGGTCTGCGGACGTGCGGCCTGCGCCGGGCGATCAGCTGTCGTCGACACCCGCCAGCGCTCGCGCCAGAGCCTGGCGCGCCGTTTCGCGTCCTTGACGGGCAGCCGCATCCCCTGACGGCCAGGCACGGGTCGGGGCTCGCATAGCGCCACCGTGCGACGGACACCTCAGGTTGCGATGCTGGAGTGCGCGGCCAGAAACCAATCCGGGCTCAGCCAGGTCCCTGAAAGGTCTCTTTTCTCAGGAATACCCGATGTCCAAAGCTCTGCTGTGCTCCCTCGTACTGGCTACCGCCGCAACCCTGACGGCGTGCGACAAGACCTCCGAAGACCACGCCCAGGACGCTCAGACCCATAGCCAGAAGGCCCAGGAGAAGGCGGCCGAAGGCAAGGTCGAGCGCGCCTCCAAGGAGCAGGCCAAGGCGCAGGAAGACCGGGCCCAGGCCAATGAAGCCGCAGCCACCGAAGGGCGCAACACGCCTCCCGATTCCGCCGTGCCCGGCTATATCAAGACGCCCAGCAAGGAAAATCCCTGAGTCCCGACCCCGGTCGGCTGTCGGTTTAGGACCGGCCGCCGAGGGGGCGATGCGAGAGGCAGGGCCTGCCGCAAGAGGGCTTGGCGCCTGCTTTGCTGTCCAGCGAAATCAGGTCGTGACGCTCTCGTTGGCGGAACATCCGGAGAGCGGGAGGACGAGGGGCAGGGCAAGGCGCTGATCGGCGGCGCGGTGAACGGGCCTAGGCTTGCCGACGACAGCCATCGTCGAGGCGAGCAACGGCTGTTTACATCCGGGCCAGGACGATTAGAGTAGGAGCCACTTCGCCATCATTCGTCCAGCCTCCGGAGCCGCCATGAGCCTTTCGCGACCGATCCACTGGTATCGTGCCCGCAGCACGCTCGAAATCGTCGCTCTGGGCCTGGGCGTCATCGCGCTGGTGATCGCTGTCGATCAGGGCCTGCGCAACTCGCCTTCCGAGCACCTCGCCGACTATCAAGCCTGCAAGGGTGACGGTGGCCTGGCGCGAATGAACGCCATCGGCGAAATCGTCTGCCGGCTGCCCAGCCCGGTGATCGGCCAGGTGGCAGCCAAGACCCCGGCGGTCTCCGGCCTCTAACTACCGCCAGGCTTCTCACTGCGCGGCCCGCTCAGGATCAGCCCGATCCTATGACCGGACCTTTTCGGCCCGGTGATGCCTCTTTCCTGCATTCCTTCCTGATGCCGTCCTGACCTCTGGGCGTGGATCACGGCTACCTGGCATTCGCAATGCGAACAGCTATTGCTTAACGTAACATTTGATAATGAGAGTTTTTATCATTTAAAGTGCTGGCCCTCGCGGGATACCGCGAAGAGCAGCCTTCAAGTGCACGGCGTCGGCTGCAACGCCACGGTCACAAGGATCACCATGAACACCCAAGGAACCCTCTGCCAGCCCGTCCGCCTTCACCGCGGGGCTCTCCGTCAGCTGCTCCTGATCGGCGCGCTGATTCCCTTTCCGTTGACGGCCCTGGCCGCCACGGTGGCCGAGCAGAACGCCACGGAACTGGACACCCTGACCATCGAAGGCAACCGCCTCTACGACATGGCGCCCTCGGAACAGACCGGCGGCTATACCGTGGATTCGGCGACCGTGGGGACCAAGACGCCGGCCGCCCTGCGTGATATTCCCCAGTCGATCACCTCCTACACCAGCGACTACATCAAGGACCGCAACTTCAACACCCTGGACGAGTTGGCCAAGTCCACCGCCGGCCTGCGAGTGCTGACCAACGACAGTGGGCGTTCCTCCATCTATTCGCGCGGCTACGAATACGACGAATACAACATCGACGGCCTGCCGGCGCCCATGACCAGCATCTTCGGCACCGTACCCATCCTCTCGCCCTTCGATCGGGTCGAGATCATGCGCGGGCCCTCCGGGCTGTTCAACAGCACTAGCGAGCTGGGCGGCATCGTCAACATGGTGCGCAAGCGCGGCACGGACGAGTTCCAGGGTCACATCACCGGGCGCTACGGTTCCTGGGACACCAACTACCAGGAGATCGACCTGGCCGGTCCGCTCACCGAGAGCAAGAATGTCCGCGGTCGCTTCGTCGCCTCCCGCGCCGACACCAATGGCGAAGTGGACTACAACGCCAACACCGACCAGAGCTACTACGGCGATCTGGACATCGACCTGTCCGACGCCACCCAGATCTCCTTCGGCCTGATCCATCAGGTCAAGAACCTCACCCCGCACAACGGCTATCCCACCGATAGCCAGGGCAATCTGCTGGACTTCAGCCAGTCGCGCTTCCTGGGCGCGGACTGGAACTACTTCGACGGCAAGACCACCGACGGCATCTTCGAGCTGACCCACAGATTCGATAACGGCGGCTATGGGCGCATCGCCGCGCGGGCGTCGCACCGGGAGGCGGATTACCTCTATGCCTTCACCGGCGGGGCGGTGCAGGCCAACGGCAACACCAGCATTCGTGCCAGCACCCGGGACTTCGAGCAGGACGCCTATTCCCTCGACGCCAGCTACAGCCAGCCATTCGAGGCGCTGGGTCAGGTCAGCGAATTCGTCGTGGGTACCGACTACAAGCACTACGACACCGATTACCAGAACGGCAACAGCGTCCTGGGTACGGTCAATGTGAACAGCTATTCGCCGACCCGCTTCGCCAGGCCGGCCCGTACCTACCAGACCGACTTCAGCAGCGAGGATCGCGAATTCGGCCTCTATTCCAAGGTCACCTTCCGCCCCATCGAGCGCCTGGCGCTGATCGGTGGCGCCCGTGTTTCCTGGTACAAGGGCGATGCCTACACCACCACCCTGGCCAGCGGTGCCGAGGCGGGGGAGAGCCAGAAGCACAGCGGTTTCGTCACTCCCTATCTGGGTACCGTCTACGACCTAGACGACTACCATTCCCTCTATGCCAGTTATTCCAAGGTGTACAAGCCGCAGAGCGAGCTGGATGCCCAGGGCAAGGCCATCGATCCGCGCGAGGGTGACCAGTACGAAGTCGGCATCAAGGGCAGCTACTTCAATGGCGACATGAATGCACGCCTGTCGATCTTCCAGCTGACCGACGAGAATCGGGCCTCTACACCATTCGACGCCAATGGCGTGGCGATCAACGGGTATTCCGAAGCGTCCGGCAAGACCCGGGTGAAGGGGGCCGAGATCGAGGTCAGCGGCAAGCTCACCGAACAGTGGGAGATGCTCGCCGGCTACACCTACATGGATACCCAGAATCTCAGCGGCGATGGCAACACCCTGTTCGAAGCCATGCCCAAGCACATGGCCTCGCTGTGGACCAAGTACACCCTGGCGGGTGGTCCGCTGACCGGGCTGAGCATCGGCGGCGGGGTGACCGCCATGAGCGATTTCTCCCAGACCAACCAGACCTCCGGGGTCACCGTCTCCGCCCCCGGCTATGCCACGGTGGATGCCAAGTTCTCCTATCCGGTCACCCAGCAACTCACCGCGACCCTGGACGTGAACAACCTCCTCGACAAGGAATACTGGTCGCGCGTAGGTTCGGTTTCCACCTTCAACTTCCAGGGCCCCTCGCGCAGCGTGATGGTCGGGGCGCGTTACGACTTCTGAGGTTCAGGCCGACCTGGGTCAGGCTCAGGTCGGCCAAGGCGCTGCACGCCGTGACGATCTCTTCCACGATGTACCGAGATGCGATGAAAGATTCACTCTTCCAGCGGGACGATGTCGGCAGCGAGCCCTGGTGGCAGGCCGTGGCCTGTCGCGGCACGCCGCTGATCGAACCTACCGTGGCCGGGCGCTATCGCCTGACCTTTGTCTGGCGCGATCCCGAGGGCTTGGCCGAGCGCTCCCGTACCCGGCGGGTCTGGCTCAATATCACCGGGGTCACCGACCATCATCAACCAGGCCTGCCGCAGAGCCTGCAGCGCCTGCCAGGCAGCGATGTCTGGGCCTGGGAGACCGAGCTGGAGGGCGGCTGGCGCGGCAGCTACTGCCTGATCCCCGGCGGGGAACCGGCACCGTTCGAAGGCCAGGCCCACCCCGATCTCCAGCGTATCCGCCTCTGGTGGCGCAGCGTCTTTCCCCTGGCCCAGGCCGACCCGCTCAACCCCCGGCGCGCCTGGCAGGGTGGGCGCGGGCTGGCGGTGTCGGGCGTGCACCTGCCGGAGGCGCCGGCGCAGCCGGCCTGGGCGGCCTTTGATATCGACCGCAGCCTGGCGCCAGCGGCCTGGCCGAGTCTGCAGCAGTACCAATGGACGAGTGCTCGGCTGGGTAATAGCCGCCCGGTATGGGTCTCTGCCACCGGTAATACCACCCCGTTGGAACGGCCGCTGGCCATCCTGCTGGATGGACAGTTCTGGGCGCAGACGATGCCCATCGGCGCGCCGCTGCAGCAGCTAACCGCTGCCGGGCAACTGCCGGAGGCGGTCTATCTGCTGATCGACAACAGCGACCGCGCCCTGCGTGGCAGCGAGTTGCCCTGCAATCCCGAATTCTGGCTGGCGGTGCAGGAAGAGCTGCTGCCGCAGGTGCGCGACTGGGCGCCCCATGCGCAGTCACCGTCCTCGACGGTCGTCGCCGGGCAGAGCTTCGGCGGACTGGCGGCGCTCTATGCCGCGCTGCACTGGCCGGAGCGCTTCGGCTGCGCCCTGAGCCAGTCCGGTTCCTTCTGGTGGCCGCAGCGCGGCGCGCCGGGACGGCTGTTCGAGGCACTGGCGAGCGGGCAGGGGAGCACGCACCCCTTACGGCTGTTCATCGAGGCCGGGCTGCGCGAGCCGGCCATCCTCGAAGCCTCCCGCGCCCTGGTCCCACGCCTGCGCGAGCAGGGTCACGACCTCGACTACCGCGAGATCGACGGGGGCCATGATGCCCTCTGGTGGCGCGGCGGGCTGCTCGATGGCCTGGTCCGCCTCTGGCGACCCCTGCTCGCCAACGCCCCTCGCTAATTCCCCTTTTCCAGGAGCTCCGATGGACGCCCTCAATCCCTTCGACGATCCCGCCCAGGTGCTGTTGATCCTGCGCAATGCCCGCGGCCAATGCAGCCTCTGGCCAGAGGCCATGGCCGTGCCCACCGGTTGGGAACCGGTGTTCGGGCCGGCGCCGCGCCTGGCCTGCGACGACTGGCTCGCCAGCCACTGGCGCGATATCCGCCCGGTTGCCTCCCTGCCTTCCTGACTGGAGTTCCTGTGTCTTCCACGCCCCGTTCTCGCTTTCCCGAGTTGCCGCTGGTCGCTGCCCAGCCCGGTATCTGGCTGGCCGACCAGCTGTCGCCCCATGCCAACGCCTTCGCCGTGGCCCATCTGGTCGAGCTGCGCGCGCCGATCGACGCCCAGGCGCTGAGGGCGGCCATCGTCCAGGGCCTGGGGGAACTGGACAGCCTGCAACTGACGTTTGCCGAGCGCGAGGGCGAGCTGGTGCAGTGGATCGACAGCGCCATGGCCATCCCTGCGCCCGAGTGGCTGGACCTGCGTGGGGCAGCCGATCCGGAAGGCGTAGCGCGCGCGGCCATCCGCACCGATCTCGACGGCGACCTGCGGGCCACCAGTGGCGGTCCGCTGTGGCTCAACCGGATCTACCAGCTGGGCGACGATCACCTGTTCTGGTACCAGCGCTATCACCATTTGCTGATCGATGGCTATGGCTTCGCCGCCCTGGCCAAGCGGGTAGCGGCCCTGTACAGCGCCGCGATGCGTGGCGAGACGAGTGAGCCTTCGCCTTTCGTGTCCTTTGCCGAGGTGGTGCGCGAATATCAGGACTATAAGCAGTCGGCCGTGCGCGAGCGCGACGAAGCCTTCTGGCGCGAGCGTGGCGCGGCCTTGCCGCCGGCGGCGTCCCTGGCGCCGGGTAGTCTGGCGGGGCAGGTGCCGACCCCACGCGTGGTGGAAGCCCGTGCGCGGGTGCCCGCCGCGGTCTTCACCAGGCTCGCCGAGCAGGGCAGGGCTCAAGGGGTGACGGCAGCCGATCTGGCCGTGGCCCTGGCTGCCACCTGGTTCGCGCGCCTCAGTGGCCAGCCGGCCTTCAGCGCCGGCTTCATCTTCATGAGACGCATGGGTTCGGTGGCGCTCAAATCCGGAGGCGCGACGCTCAACGTCCTGCCCCTGGGCGTGCGCACCGACTCGACCCAGACGCTGCCGCAACTCGCCGCCGCGCTGGCCGCCGAGCTCAAGAAGGTGCGCCGTCACCAGCGCTACGACGCCGAGCAGATCGCCCGCGATCTTGGCCGTCCGGGCGATGCCGAGCCGCTGACCGGACCGGTCATCAACCTCAAGCTGTTCGATTTCGCCCTGGATTTCGCCGGGGTACCGGGCATCACCCACGAACTGGCCTCGGGGCCGGTGCGCGACCTGGAGATCGCCCTCTACCTGGAGGCCAGCGGCGCCCTGGATATCAAGCTGCTGGGCAACGCCGAGCGCTACGCCACTGACCTGTTGCAGGGGCACGTGGAGCGCTTTGGCCTGCTGGCCGGGCAATTCGCCGAGCAGCCCGGCCTGGCCCTGGGCGCTGCAGACCTGCTGGCCCCGGCAGATCGCACCTGGCTGGCCGAGATCAATGCGACCAGGCAACCGCTGCCTGAGACCACCCTGGCGACCCTGCTGGCCGACCAGGCAGCGCGCACCCCTGCTGCGCCAGCACTGGCCGATCTGCAGCGTGCCTTCAGCTATCGGGAGACGCGCCAGCAGGTGCTGGCCCTGGCCCAGCGGCTGAGCCATGCCGGGGTAGGGCGGGGCGACATCGTCGCGGTGGCCCTGCCGCGTTCGGTGTTCCTGTCCCTGGCGCTGCTGGCGACGCTTGAGCTGGGCGCCGCCTACCTGCCGCTGGACAGCGGCTATCCCGACGAGCGCCTGCAGCTGATGCTCGCCGACGCGCGACCCCGGGTGCTGGTGACCGATGCCAGCCAGCGCGAGCGCTTCCCGGGGCTGGGCGAGGATCGGGTGCTGATTCTGGATGCGCCGCTGGAGGAGCTGGACCACGAGCCGGTGTTCGCCGGACCGCGTCCAGGCGATCCGGCCTATCTGCTCTATACCTCCGGCTCCACCGGCCGCCCCAAGGGCGTGGTGGTCGGCCATGCCGCCATCGTCAATCGCCTGCTGTGGATGCAGGACAGCTATCCCATTGGCACCGGCGACACGGTCTTGCAGAAGACGCCGAGCAGCTTCGATGTGTCGGTCTGGGAATTCTTCTGGCCGCTGCTGGTGGGCGCCCGGCTGTACCTGGCGCCGCCCGAGGCCCATCGCGATCCCGTGGCGCTGCAGGAATTGTTCACCCGCGAACGGGTGACCACGGTGCACTTCGTGCCCTCGATGCTGGCGGCCTTCGTCGCCAGCCTGGACGAGCCGGCCGCGGTGGCCCGCTGCGCCAGCCTGCGCCAGGTGTTCTGCAGCGGCGAGGCGCTGCCCACCGAGCTGGCCCGTACCTGGGAGCGCCGTGTCGGCGCGCCCCTGCACAACCTCTATGGCCCCACCGAAGCCGCGGTCGACGTCTCCTATCATCCGGCCCATGGCGCCGCCCTGGCGGCCGTCACCGGCAGCAGCGTGCCCATCGGCAAGCCGGTGTGGAACACCGGGCTGCACGTCCTCGACGAACGCCTGCGACCGGTCCCGCCGGGTGTGGCGGGAGAACTCTATCTGAGCGGGGTGCAGCTGGCCGATGGCTATCTGGGCCGTCCCGAGCTGACCGCCGCGCGCTTCATCGCGGCGCCGGACGGGCAGGGCGAGCGGCTGTATCGCACCGGCGACGTGGCGCGCTGGCTGCCGGAGGGCGTCGTCGAATACCTGGGCCGCAGCGACGACCAGGTGAAGATCCGGGGGCAGCGCATCGAACTGGCGGAAATCGATCATGCCCTGCTGGCGCTACCCGGCGTGGCCCAGGCGGTCACCCATGCCCGGGTGCTGGGCGAGGCGGCAGTTACCACCGGCGGCGATGCTCGCCAGCTGGTGGGTTATCTGATCGCCCAGCCAGGTGCCGCGCTGGACCTGGAGCGCCTGCGGGCGCGGCTGGGCGAAAGCCTGCCGCCGCATCTGGTGCCGGTGGCGCTGGTCGAGCTGGAGGCCTTGCCCCTGGGCGCCACCGGCAAGCTGGATCGCAAGGCCCTGCCGGCGCCCCAGGGCGCGGCCAGGACCGCGAGCCGTCCCCTGGCGCCGGGGTTGGAAAGCGACCTGGCGGCGGCCTTTTCCGAGGTGCTCGGTTGCGCCATCGTGGGTGCGGACGATGACTTCTTTGCCCTGGGTGGCCATTCGCTGCTGGCCATGACCCTGGCGGCCAACCTGCGCCGGCGCCTGCGGCGGCCGGTATCCATCGGCCAGATCATGGTGGCCTCCAGTGTCGCCCGCCTGGCGCGGCAGCTGGAGCAAGACGCGGCCAGCGCGGCGCGGGCCGGCTTCGAGACCCTGCTGCCGCTGCGCCCGGGCGACGGCCCGACGCTGTTCTGCTTCCATCCGGCCTCGGGTTTCGCCTGGCAATTCAGCGTGCTGGCTCGGCACCTGGATCCGCGCTGGTCGCTGCTCGGTATCCAGTCGCCGCGTCCGGACGGTCCCCTGGCCCAGGGTGCCGATCTGGACGCCGTCCTCCAGCGCCATCTGCGCACCCTGCGCGAGGTGCAGCCGCACGGCCCTTATCATCTGCTCGGCTATTCCCTCGGCGGCACCCTGGCCCAGGGCCTGGCGGCGCGGTTGCAGGCGGCAGGGGAAGAGGTCGCCTTCCTCGGCCTGCTCGACACCTATCCACCGGAAACCCAGAACTGGCAGGAGCGCGAAGGCCAGCGCGAGCTGGACCCGGAAGTGCTGGCCGAGGTCAATCGCGAGCGCGAGGCCTTCCTCGCCGCCCAGCAGGGTCTGGCCGATCCGGCGCTAGGGGAGGGGGCGGAGCTGTTCGCCACCATCGAGGGCAACTACGCCGATTCGGTGCGGCTGCTGGCCACGGCGCGCAGCGCGCGTTTCGACGGCGAGGCGCTGATGTTCGTCGCCCGCCGCACCCTGCCGGCGGGAATGGACGTCAAGGCCACCTGGGCGCCCTGGATCACCCGCCTGCAGGCCCACGAGGTGGACTGCGCCCACGTCGACATCATCGCCCCGGCCCAGCTGGCGCAGATCGGCCCGGTGCTGAATCGGGCGTTGAAGGCGCTCTAGGCTTTGCCTGAAAAGTGCCTGCGCTCGGCGACTTTTCAGACAAGCCCTAGACAGCCGGACGCCGCGCCAGGGGCACCACCATGGGGGTCCCGGCCACCGGGTCGTCGATGATCAGGCAGTCCAGGTCGTAGACCGCCTTGATCAGCGCGGGGGTGACCACCTCGCGCGGGCGGCCGGTGGCCAGTACCTTGCCGTCGCGCATGGCCACCAGGTGGGTGGCGTAGCGACAGGCGTGGTTGAGGTCGTGCAGCACCATCACCAGGGTGTGGCCCTGCTGGCGATTGAGGTCTTCCAGCAATTCCAGCAGGTCGATCTGGTGAGTGATGTCGAGCCAGGTGGTGGGCTCGTCGAGCAGCAGCAGCGGGGTTTCCTGGGCCAGGGCCATGGCGATCCATACCCGCTGGCGCTGGCCACCGGAGAGGGTGTCCACTGCCTGATCGGCCAGCTCGAAGACACCGGTGGCCTGCATGGCGTGGGTCACCGCGCGTTCATCGTCGGCGCGCACGCCACCGAACAGCGTCTGGTGCGGATAGCGCCCGCGAGCCACCAGGTCGCGCACCGAGATGTCGCCCGGGGCCTGGGAGCTCTGCGGCAGCAGGCCCAGGCGACGGGCCACCTCCTTGGTGCGATAGCTCTGGATCGCCTGGCCGTCCAGCCAGACCTGGCCCTGGCTGGGCGCCAGCAGCCGGCTCAGGGTGCGCAGCAGGGTCGACTTGCCGCAGCCGTTGGGCCCGATGATGACCGTAAGCTCGCCATCGGGGATGGTCAGCGAGAGGTCCTCGGCGATCAGCTTGCGGCCATAGCCCAGGGTCAGGCGCTCGGCGTGCAGGCGCGAAGCGGGGGCGTCGTTCATGAGCGGCGGGACTCCCAGATGAGCAGGCCGATCAGGTAGAGCCCACCCAGGCTCACCGTGACCAGGCCGACCGGCAGGACATAGGGCAGGAACAGGCGCTGGGCGAGCAGATCCGCGCCCAGCAGCAGCACCGCGCCGGTGAGAGCGGCGGCGGGCAGCGCCAGGCGCTGGGTGCCGGTCAGGCGGCGGGCGATCTGTGGCGCGGCCAGGGCGATGAAGGAGATCGGCCCGGCCACTGCGGTGCCGGCGGCGGTGAGCACCACCCCCAGGCCCAGCAGCGACAGCCGCGTGCGCTCCACCGGCACGCCCAGGGCGCAGGCGGTGTCGTCGCCCATCTCCAGCAGGAACAGCCGCCGACTCAGCGCCAGGCTGGCCGCGCCCGCCAGCAGGATGAAGACCACCGCCGGCCAGGCCTTGGCCCAGGTCAGGCCATTGAGCGAACCGGCGCTCCACAGGCCGGCACTGAAGGCGGCCTCCAGGGAGGCGTGGACGATCAGCCAGGTGTTGAGCGCCATCAGCAGGGCGCGCACGCCGATGCCGACGATGATGAGTCTCAGGGTATCCACGCCGCTGCCCCGCCAGGTGAGGGCATAGACCAGCGCCGCGCTGAGCAGGCCGCCGATGAGGGCGGCGCTGGTGCTCCAGAGGATGCTGGCCTGGAACAGCACCAGGGCGACCAGCACCCCGCTGTAGGCGCCGGTGTTGAAGCCCATGATGTCCGGGCTGCCGAGGGGGTTGCGCAGCAGCGACTGGAACAGCGCGCCGCTGAGGCCCAGGGCGGCGCCGATCAGCAGCGCCAGGGCCACCCGCGGCAGGCGCCACTGGGTGACCACCAGTTCGATGCCGCGCGGCGCCTCGCCGAGCAGCGCGGCCAGCACCTGGGAAGGACTCAGGGCCAGGCTGCCGCTGCCCAGGGCGAACAGCGCCAGCAACAGCGCGCCGCCGAGCAGGGCGAACAGCACGCCGGGCAGGCGCAGGCGACCGGGGCGGTTCATGCCCGGCCTCCCTGGCGCTGACGGCGCGCCAGCCAGATCAGCAGCGGCGCGCCGAGGAAGGCGGTCACCACCGACACCCGCAGCTCGTTGGTCACCAGCAGGCGGCCGACGATATCGGCCGTCAGCAGTAGACTGGGAGTGAACAGCAGGACAAAAGGCAGCAGCCAGCGATGGTCTTCGCCGATGGCCCAGCGACCCAGGTGCGGCACCATCAGGCCGACGAAGGCGATGGGTCCGACCGCCGCTGCGGCGGCCCCGCAGAGCAGGGTGATGGCCAGCAGGCCGAGCAACTGGGTCTGGCGGACCCGGGTGCCGAGGGCCACGGCCAGATCGCTGCCCAGGCTCAGGGCATTGAGGGACGGAGCCAGCAGCAGGGCGATGACCACGCCCCCCAGCACCGGCAGGCTGGCGCTGCGCAGCAAGTCGAGCTGCCGCACGTCCAGGGAGCCGAATTGCCAGAATCTCAGCTGATCGTAGACCTGGGGATCGAGCAGGGCGATGCCCGAGCTGACACCTTCGAGCATGGCGCCCAGGGCCACCCCGACCAGCACCAGGCGCATCGGGTTGAAGCCACCGCCACCGGCGACGCCGGCCAGCAGCACCACCAGGCTGGCCAGCAGGGCGCCACCGAAGGCGAAGCCCAGGTACTGCTCGGGACCGCTGGCACCGAACAGGGCGATGCCCAGCACCACGGCGAAACTGGCACCGGCATTGACGCCGAGGATGCCCGGGTCGGCCAGGGGATTGCGCGTCAGCGCCTGCATCAGGGTGCCGGCCACGCCCAGCGCCGCGCCGGCGAGCAGACCGGCGAGGGTCCGCGGCAGCCGCGCCTCGCGCACGATCAGACAGGTCGGCGCGCTGCAGCCCTGGCCCAGTGCCTGCCAGACGTCGGCCAGCGGGATGGCGGTGGCGCCGAGCGCCAGGCTGGCAGCCATCACCAGCAGCAGCAGGAACGCGGCGCAGCCGAGGATGAAGAGGCGGCGCCCGGTCATCCGCGGCGACCGACGGGAAGGGGAGTGGATGAGAACAAGGCGTATTAACACATGATAGTCTGTATTACATGCTAACAGCCTTGCCCCGGCGGCTCGATAGCGTCCCCTGTGTTTTTCCGGTGATTCATGTCCAAGACGTCCTTCCTGCTCGACTTCGGCCTGCTCAGGTCCCACACCGCCTTTCGCACCCTGTTCATCGCCCGCCTGGTGTCCGTGCTGTCCCTCGGCCTGCTGGCCGTGGCCATCCCCATCCAGGTCCAGGCCCTGACCGAGTCGCCGCTCAAGGTGGGCCTGGCGCTGAGCATGGCCGGCATCGGCATGTTCGTCGGCCTGCTCACCGGCGGGGTACTGGCCGACCGCCTGGAGCGGCGCCGCCTGATCCTGGCGGCACGCTCCATCTGCGGCCTGGGCTTCATCGGCCTGGCGGTCAACGCCAGCCTGCCCGAGCCGTCGCTGACCGCCATCTACCTGCTGGCGCTGTGGGACGGATTCTTTGGCGCCCTCGGCGTCACCGCGCTGCTGGCGGTCACGCCGATCCTGGTCGGTCGCGAATCCATGGTGCAGGCCGGTGCCCTGAACATGCTCAGCGTGCGGGTGGCGGCCATCGTCGCGCCGCCGCTGGGCACCCTGCTGATCGCCCAGAGCGGCGTGGCCTGGAACTATGGCCTGACCGCCTGCGGCACCCTGATCACCCTGCTGGTGCTGCTGCGCCTGCCGCCGTTGCCGCCGCCAGAGCAGCCGCGCGAGACCCCCTGGGAGGCCTTGGGCGGCGGCATCGCCTTCCTGTTCGAGAATCGCCTGCTGGGCGCGGTTGCCCTGGTCGGCGCCCTGGTGACCATGGCCAATGCGGTGCGGGTGCTCTATCCGTCGCTGGGCGAGAGTTGGGGGCTGGATACCGCCCACCTGGGCTGGCTCTACGCCGCCGCGCCCCTGGGCGCGGCCATTGGCGCCCTCACCAGTGGCCGACTGAACCAGGCGCCACGCCCGGGGCGTACCCTGCTGATGACCGCGGTGGCGACCTTTCTGGCGGTGGCGGTGTTCGCGCTGCTGCCCGGTTTCTGGCTGTCCGCGCTGTGCCTGGTGCTGTTCGGCTACCTGGGCGCGCTCAATGCCCTGGTGCAATACGCGCTGATCCAGCGCCTGACGCCGGATCGCCTGCTGGGGCGCATCAATGCGCTGTGGACGGCGCAGAACATCGGCGGCGAGGCCATTGGCGCGGCGCTATTCGGCGGCCTGGCCAGCCTGATGCTGCCGGCGCAGGCGGCGTTCGTCTTCGGCCTGGTCGCCACTGGGGTGGCCGCCCTCTGCTGGACGCTGGCCCGAGGTCTGCGCAGGGCTGAAAGCCTCGGCACCTGATCCGCTCCGGTGCGCCTGGCGTAGCGTGGAAAACCGCGCAGCGTTTTCCACTGGGGGCTCATGGCGATCAGCGATGGACAAGACAGATCGCGGCCATGGGCCGCTCCTACAGGCTAGACGGTACCTGTAGGAGCGGCCCATGGC